>CALJUK010001051.1 GCA_937975745.1 uncultured Planctomycetaceae bacterium
CGGTAATTGACTGCGACGGCGTCTCCCCGCTGGCGCCACCGCGTGAGTTCCGCGTCACTCCCGGCGGTCGCGATCACTTTGGCACCGGCCGCTTTGGCCAGTTGAATGACCGACGAACCAACACCTCCGGTTCCCCCATTGACGAACACAATTTCACCTGGCTGCAGACGCCCATGCAGATGCAGTCCCAAGTGCGCTGTGATGCCAACGAGCGCACCGCCAGCTGCCGACTCATCGTCCAGACCGTCGGGCGTCGGATATAGCCAGTCCTCGTCGACGGCGGCATATTCGGCAAACGATCCGGCGCGACCGAATAAGCCCTGGTTACTGCACCACACCCGATCGCCCGGCTGAAATCGTTGAACCTCTTCTCCAACGCGCTCGACGACGCCAGCCAAGTCGCAACCGATGATGTAGGGAAACTCCAGGGGAAGCGCAATCGCGCCGCTACGGATATAGGTATCGATGGGATTCACCGCCACAGCCGTGACTTTGACCAGCACCTGGCTGAGCCCCGGCTGAGGGTCTGGCATGTCGCCGTATTCGATCACCTCGGGGTCGCCCGTTTTCCGGATGAATGCCGCTTTCATGATTCCACTTACCCAGTTCTGATCGTCGTGAATTCTGGCCAACAGTCTCTTGGTTGTTGTAATCAAAACTCAAGGCATCGGCGAGAGCTGGCAGCCGGAAGTCATCACAAACGGACCGGGACAACCCGCGGCTTTCACGGAGACCGGGTCTCTCGGTTGCTTCCGGCGGGCACGTTCCGGACAATGATTGCCGTTCGCTCATTTCGAACTTCTCCGCCCTGACACGCCATCGTCGCCAATCACAATTTTCGGACACTGGCGGGCACACATGCAAGAGTCGCAGGTCGACCAGTATCGACTGGAAAAGGTACTCGGCACGGGAACCGTCGGCACGGTCTACCTGGCCACCGATACCACAACTGGCGAACAAGTCGCCCTGAAGATGCTGCACAGCGACGTTTCACGCGATGACATCATTCGCAGCCGCTTCCGCCGCGAGATCTCCATCCTGCAGAAACTCAGCCATCCGAATATCGTCCGCTGCCTCGGTTCCGGGTCGCATGACGATCAATTGTATTTCACGATGGAAGTCCTCGCTGGGCGACCTCTGAAGAAAATCCTCACGCAGCAGGGACGGCTGAGCTGGCAGGAAGCTGTCGAGTGCGGCTGGCAGGTCTGCTCGGCGTTGCAGCACGCCCACAACATCGGCATTATCCATCGGGATCTCAAACCGGCCAACCTGTTCATCGACAAAGACGGCCGCTTGAAACTATGCGATTTCGGCATTGCCCGCGATCTGACCGATACCCACCTGACAGACCACGGCCTGACAGTCGGTACCTATCACTATATGTCTCCCGAGCAAATTCGTGGTGACAGCAATCTGCCGGCCAAGACGGACTTATACGCCCTCGGCTGTCTGCTGTTCAAAATGCTCACCGGCAGCGAGCCGTTTACCGGAACGAGCCTGCCGCAGA
>CALJUK010001052.1 GCA_937975745.1 uncultured Planctomycetaceae bacterium
TCGAACAGTTGAAGGTCATCGGCCAGCAGATCGGTGTTCCCGTCCACGCGGAATCTCCTGTTGGAAACACGGCATTCCAGGTTTGTCAGAACGGTCTGAAGGCGGCCAAGTCCGGCACGCTCGGGGCGATCGACATCGTCATTCTGGATACGGCCGGTCGTCTGCATGTCGACGCGGACCTGATGAAGGAACTGGAGCAGATCGACCGTCGACTGCATCCGGACCAGGTCTACTTCGTCTGCGACTCCATGACAGGCCAGGACGCCGTCAACAGCGCCAAGGCGTTTAACGACGCACTCGAACTGGACGGCGTGATTCTGACCAAGCTGGACGGCGACACCCGCGGCGGTGCGGCGCTCAGCGTGAAGGCGGTCACCGGCGTTCCGATCAAGTTCATCGGTGTGGGCGAAGCACTCGATCGGCTTGAACCGTTCCATCCGGACCGAATGGCGGGCCGCATTCTGGGCATGGGCGACGTTGTCTCGCTGGTCGAAAAGGCCCAGCGGGAGTTCAGCGAGCAGGAAATGCTCGACGCCCAGGAGAAAATGCGGGAGGGGAAATTCACCCTCACCGACTTCCGCGATCAGATGCGGCAGATTCGCAAACTCGGCCCCATGCGGGACATCATGAAGATGATTCCGGGAATGGGAAGCCTGCTCGACACCAACCCGGATATCGATGCCGAATCGGACATGGGCCGCATCGACGCCATCATCAGTTCGATGACGGAGACCGAGCGGAACAATCCGGAACGAATCGATCGCAGCCGACGGAACCGAATTGCCCGTGGAAGCGGCACCGATCCGGCCGACGTCAATCGCCTGCTCAAAGATTTCAACGCGATGGCCGGCATGATGAAAGAAATGGCCGGCATGGGCATGCGTGACCGCATGCGAAAGGTCCGTGAGATGGCCGACGGCGGGATGTTGGATCCCGGTGCCAACCTCCGTCGTGAGAAGCAACGCAGCAAACGCGGCCCACAAAACAAAAAAGAACTGCAGGACATTAGGAAGAAGCAACGCAAACAGGCACGCAAACAACGTAAGAAGAATCGGTAGCGGCTTGGCCCGGCGTCGAATGAAGGGCTGATTGGTGTGGTCGGCGGCTCGTTGGCCACTGATGGCTCGATTGAGAGCCCGTCCATTCGAATTTGACACAACATCGGGTTTCACTGCTGGACCAGCGAAGTAGAACTTTTCAATAGAAGACAACCGCCGACCGCGGCCTGAAGAGAGGCGGCAATCGGCAAATCACCGTACACTCTTTTGCAGCAAGTCAGAAGGAGACTCGAGTGGCAGTTCGAATTCGTATGAAGAGAATGGGTCGGAAGCACCGCCCGTTCTACCGTGTCTGCATTATGGACTCTCGGGCCCCCCGGGATGGTCAGGCGATCGAAGAAGTCGGCACGTATGATCCGATGGTCACTGACAAATCACAGCGAGTGAAGCTCAACCTGGAACGGGTCGACTACTGGTTGTCAGTCGGTGCTCAGCCCAGCGAGAACGTCGCCACGCTGATCAAGAAGCTGAAGACCAACAGCTTCGGGACAGCCAAGGCTCCTGCCCCGCTGACACCGCCGAAGGCACCGCCCGAACCGGAACCGGAGGCTCCCGAAGCGTCGGCCGAGGCCACTGAAGGCGAATCTTCCGAAGCGGCCGATGCCCCTGCGGAAGAGACGGCGCAAGAGTAATTTCGGCCTGACGGGCAGGCTGTCGACCCCGGCGTTCGGTAGCCAGTCGAGGCCTAGAGTTTCGACCAGGCGGAAGACCGATGCGGTTCGATGTACTGACCATTTTTCCGGAATTGTTCGACAGTTACCTGAAGCAAAGCCTGCTCAATCTGGCGATCGAACGCGGGCTTGTCGACGTTCACTGTCATAACATCCGGAATTGGGCCACCGATAAACGTCAGTCGATTGACGACAAGCCGTTCGGCGGTGGCCCCGGAATGTTGATGACTTGCCCACCCGTGTTTGACTGCGTCGAATCGGTGCAGTCCATGACGCCGGAACCGGGCCAATTGATCATGCTGACGCCGCAAGGCCGGCGTCTGACACAATTGGTCGTGCAAGAGTTAGCCCAGTTACCCCGGGTATTGCTGTTGTGCGGCCGGTACGAAGGATTTGACGATCGAATTCGCCAAGGACTTCGGCCGTTGGAAATCTCTGCTGGAGATTTCATCTGCAACGGTGGCGAAGTCCCGGCAATGTTAGTGATTGACACCGTCATTCGGCTGATTCCAGGAGTCCTGGGTGACGAGGCGAGTGCCAAATACGAATCGTTTTCGGAGTCGCACTGGTTCGAGTATCCGCAGTACACTCGGCCGCGCGAATTTCGGGGAATGAATGTCCCGGAAATTCTCCTGAGCGGAGATCACGGAGCTATTGAACGCTGGAGAGACGAACAAAGCCGCCAGCGAGCCGTGGAACAACAACAGATGAGTCAGTCCGACTTGGCGGCTGAGCTCTTGAATCGAGCCGATGTGTCGAAAAAATCGACGGACGACCCGAACAGCAGCACGACAACAACACGACCGACGGCCCCGTAAAGGCTGTCAAACCGAACACCCAGCATGTCCGCCACTACTCGCTGCGGTACCATATCGGCTCCCTACTTTCCAACTATCTCGCGCCGCTCTCCTTTGGAGCGGCAGACCGATATCCTCGCTGCATCCCGGCCTGTTACTTCGGCGGTGCAGCAGAGACCGCTGACAAAGCTGACACTATCGTAAAGGAACCACGCTATGCGTCACAAACTCCTGGACATCGCAGAGCAAAGCAGCCTCCGCGAAGAACCTCTGGCCTTCGAAATCGGCGACACAGTTGACGTGCACACCCGAATTCTGGAAGGTGACAAAGAGCGGATTCAGATCTTCAGCGGCACGGTCATCGCGCGTCGTGCCAGCGGAACCCGCGAGAACTTCACCGTCCGTCGCATTGTCGCCGGTGAAGGTGTCGAGCGAACCTTCCCCATTCACTCGCCCAAAGTCGCCAGCATCGAAGTGAAGCGGCATGGCCGCGTTCGTCGCGCCAAGCTGTTCTATCTCCGCGATCGCGTCGGTAAGGCGGTCCGGCTGACGGAGCGTCGAGCCAAGTAGTGGGCCGCGTTGGAAATCAGCGATTCGGCCCGTGCAGTCACCAACACCGTCTGTTTGCATGGGCGAACCACTGAATCTTGCGACCGCGCGGAGCGTCAGCCAGCATTGGTTGGGCGGACGATCACGTTGCGGTGGGGTCGCACACGCCGCGGTGTATACTCATCCGACACTGCCACTCAATGAGGTGGCCATGTGATCTTCCCCTTGAGCTGGCCGTGGAAACGAAGGAGATCGCTGGGACAGCGCGGCGAAGATGTCGCTGCTCGATTTCTAAGGCGGCAGGGGTTCCGCATACTGCGGCGCAACTATCGCTCGCGGTTGGGTGAAGTCGATTTGATTGCCAGTGACGGCGACACCCTGGTCTTCGTTGAAGTGAAAACGCGAGCAACGAGCGACCACGGTGAACCGTTTGAAGCGGTAACACTCGACAAGCAACGCCGCTTGGCCCGGTTGGCCTTGGAATACCTCAAACAGAACAGCGGCCTCGATCGTCGTTGCCGATTTGACGTTGTCAGTGTGGTGTGGTCGGGAGAGGGAACCCCACCAGAGATTCAGCATTTTCGAGCGGCCTTCGAACCGCCGGGTGACGGTCAGTTGTTTGCCTGACAGCGCCCGGCTGGATGCAGAATCGGCCTGCCCCCTGCTCGCTTCACGCCTCTTTTGGTTCTGGTCGGAAATCGAACGCCCAGAACACTGACAGTCCATCGGATTGTGATCCAAGCCGACGCGGACTACTTCATCGAGAAAGGTCGACCGGACTTATGAAAATTGGTTTGGTGGGATACGCCGGAAGCGGTAAGAGTACGGCCTTTGAATTGTTGACCGGTATCAAGCCCGACCCGGCCAAGGTGCATTCGGGACAGGTCGGTGTCGCCGTGCTTCCCGACAAACGATTCGATCGTCTGGTCGAACTGTACCATCCTAAGAAGACGACTCCCACACGCATCGAACTTTTCGATACTCCTGGACTGAACCGGTCACAGCAGGAAGGGAACGCCCAGAAGCTGGGTGTCATCCGCGAGGCGATGGCACTGGTCCATGTCATCGGTCAATTCGCGGGTGCCGATCCGGTCGCCGATGCGGAGGCGTTCTTCGACGACATTGTTCTGGCTGACTTGCAGGTGGTCTCAAATCGTGTGGAGAAGCTGCGCAAGGACTCGACCAAGCCACGTCCCGACCGCGACGAACTCAAAGCCGAACTGGAAGCGCTGCAGCCCATCGTTGACCAACTGGAAGCGGGCCATGCGTTGCTCGATTTCGAATTCTCAGAACTCCAGGAACAGGTCTGCCGATCGTTCTCGCTACTGTCACGCAAGCATCAGTTGCTTGTTCTGAATACGGCAGATTCTGCCGTCGACGACGAAGTCGTCGCGACACTCCGCGGCCGCGGGCACGCGGTTGTGTCGGCCCCGATTGGACTCGAACTCGAAGTGCAATCACTCCCCCCGGACGAAAGGGAAGAATTCGGTCGGGAGATGGGCTTGGAGGGAAGCTCCCGCGATAACCTGCTGCAAGCCATCTTCTCGGTCACCAATCAGCTCACCTTCTACACTTGTGACGAGAAGGAAGTTCACGGCTGGCTGCTCACCAAGGGCTCGACGGCCATTGAAGCGGCTCATTCCATCCACAGCGATTTGGCCCGCGGATTCATCCGGGCGGAAGTCGTTGCGACCGAGGACCTGTTGCGACTTGGTTCTGAGCGGGAAGTCAAAGCGGCCGGACTGCACCACGTCGAAGGGAAGGACTACGTCGTCCGGGACGGCGACGAGATCGTCATTCGCTTCAGTGTCTGATCGTATTTGGATCTGATCGTATTCCGATCTGCTCGTATTTGGTCTCCGATCGACCTGATCGACTGCCCGGCAGGATGGTTGATCGTCGGTGACCCGCGGGCATTTCCTGCGCTTCGGCCGAGCCCGTCATCAGAAACTCTCCCGATTCTGGACAACTTTCGCCACACGAATGAATCTCCGCGAATCGACCGGCCGATCTAAAACTGGAGAAGGTGACTGCCGGCTCGTTCGGAGCATCCGATCCGGATCGAACGTCTCACCCGAGGGCACAGTCCAGAAGCCCGAGAGTCCAGTGGAAACCAGCCACTCGGCAGAACCCGTCGGACCGGCCCGCTTCCCAGCCGGCAGGATTTGCCGGAAAGTTTGCCTTCCGAGGCAAATGCACGTTGCATCCAGCCATCGGACGTGCGATTTTCCATGGTAGGAACGTGCCGATTGTCGTTCAGACTGCCAGCCCGCGTGTCGTTGTTTCAGAACGAGAGGTAATTGTTCTGGCGAGTCGCGCGGACTAGAATTCCGATACAGGAGTTGGCCCAACCACATGTCCGACGGGCGCGACTGTCAACCGACTCGTACGAAAGGAGCACACTCCGCCGTGTCTGAGCAGCTTCGGATCGTCGTATTCGGCGATCCTGATGGACAGACGGCACAAGTTCTGGAGCAGTTGAAGCAAGCCTTCCCGGTCCTCGTCGCATCGGATCCCCGAAGTGGCTTGGCCGAGCTTGCCCGAGGTTCCGGCGTTGCGGTGGTGTTTCCGTCGTCTGTTGATGCACTCGAAACCTGGCTCCTCCAATCGGGTGGACTTCTCGAACAGGTTCCGTTCGGCATCGCCGTGCTCAACGACAATCTCCAGATTCTCTGGGCAAACGAACGCCTGAATGTCCTGACCGCAATCGACGAGAGTCTGGTCGGCCTTCCGTTCTATGACGCGTTCGGAACGCCCGAAATTCTGGGTCCGGACTTTACGCCGTTTCACACGGCACTGGGCTCTGGCGAAGGGGCTCACAGCACGCTCCGCGTCGGGGACAAGCAGTATTTCGAGGTGGACGCCACACCCATCGTCGCCAGCGGGACGCAAGAACATTCGGTCAACCTGCTGGTGGTCGTCCGTGACGTCTCGAATGATGTGCTCCAACGACAGAAACTGAACGCGATCTACCAGGCAGGCCTGGACTTGGGCGACCTCTCTCCACAGGAAGTCATGGAGATGACGGTCGACGAGCGAGTTGAGTTGCTCAAATCGAAAATCCTGCATTACACCCAGGATCTACTGGAATTCGAAACGGTCGAAATTCGACTGCTTAACAAGTCCACCCGCACACTGGATCCGCTGCTCTCTGTTGGCATGGAACCAGTCGCATCCGGTCGGAGTCTGAAGGCCGAACCGCAGGGAAATGGTGTCACGGGTTTCGTGGCCGCCACGGGCAAAAGTTACCTCTGCGAAGACACTGGCAACGATCCCCTGTACCTCAGCGGGGCTCCGGGTGCTCGCAGTTCGTTGACCGTTCCGCTGGTACTCCACAACGAGATTCACGGTACATTTAACTTCGAAAGCCCCCTTCCGGGCGCCTTCAACGAAAACGACCTGCAGTTTCTGGAACTCTTCAGCCGCGAAGTCGCCATTGCACTCAACACGCTCAACCTGCTGGTGGTCGAGAAGGCCACGACCGCTACGGAAAGTACCGAGCGAGTTCTCCGAGAGGTGGCCGAACCGGTCGACGAAATTCTGAACGACGCCGCCTGGATGCTCGAACGATATATCGGGCACGATTCCAACGTCTGCGAGCGTTTGCAACGCGTCCTGAAGCACACCCGTCACATCAAAAGGCTCATCCAGGAAGTCGGGCGGTCCATCACACCGAACGTCCCCGTGGCCAATCTTCCCGGCCAGTCACACCGACCCGCAATGCGAGAAAAACGCCTGCTGGTCGTCGACGGGGATGAAGACATCCGGCGGGCAGCCCGCGAAATCCTGGGGCGTCATGGTTGCGATGTCGAAACCAGCAGCACCGGGCAGGAAGCCTTTTTGATGGTTCGCAGCTTCCACTACGACGCCGTCCTGATCGATATTCGCCTCCCCGACATGGACGGTTTCACTTGCTTCAAACAGCTCCGCGAGTTGAACAAAGATCTTCCCATCATCTTCATGACGGGATTCGGCTACGATGGGAGTCACTCCATCGTCAAAGCCCGGCCGCTTGGTCTGCAGGCAGTCTTGTACAAACCCTTCCGCCTGAACCAACTCCTGACCGAAGTCGAGAAGGCACTGTCGGTCAACCCCGCGCAGTGCCCTCCGGCAGCGACCGAGTCGTAGGACTCGGCCGCATTCACCGTTCTCGGCATCATTCGCGACCCGGTCCGCTCCTCATTCCAGCCATCGCTTACCAGCGCACCTTGTGCTTGTAGGAATGTGGACGGACGACGATCTTCTCGCGGTATGGTCCGAAACCATAGCCCCAGCCAGCGTATCCAACGCCGTATGCCGGAGCCACGTAGACCGGCGGCGGACCATAGTACACATCGACCGGGGCGTATGTTGGGCCGTAGTAGACGAGATTCGGTGCGTAGCCTGTCGCGTAGTAGCCCCCGGAATAGCCACCGCCATAGTAGCCACTCATCACGTACGGACTGCTACCGGCATAAAATCCAACCCCGCCGGTGTAACCGCCGAAATACCCTGAGCCCGGCCCGAATCCGTAGCCGATCCCAATCTGGGCCTCGGCGGCCGGAATCAACACTAACAATGCCACCGTGGCGGCGACAATGAACCCTGCGAACCTGGCCATGACGATGCCTCCCCCCTGTGTTGAGATTCCCCGATGTTTGGACTTCCACAACAACGTAGAAAGGCATTGTCTCCGTTTAGGCAGGTTGGGACAAGTGAGTGAATCACAACAATTGCGCAGCCCAACCCGAATCGAACGCTCGATGAGTCCTCACCGCAACGAATGATGGCTGGAGGCCGGTCACCGCAGGATTGTGAGCGGCGATTCTACCTGGTCCACCACCTCAGCCGCTCCAGCACAGCCGACCGCGGCGTCTGAATCCGACGAACTGGGGAGGTTCAGGGTGACCAGTTCCTGTTCTTTGGGGGACCGATGTTTGGGCCGTGAAACACCTCCGACAGCGGCCGACATTTTTCGCTCCGGAAGTCGCCCGAACATCGTGATCCAGGCTGAGGCCACCATCCCACGGACCGAGCCGAACGTCTCCACGACGGCAGTTGGTTCGTAACCCGAGTGCACCATGCAGTCGCGGCATTTGGGGTTGCCGCTCTCATGGCCGTAGGTGTCCCAGTCCGTGGATGTCATCAGTTCGCGGAACGTGCCAACGGTCCCTTCCTGTAGCAAATAGCAAGGTTTTTGCCAGCCAAAGACGTTGTACGTCGGGTTTCCCCACGGTGTGCACTTCAAATCCCACCGCCCCTGCAGAAACTCCAGGAAGAGCGGAGAATGGTTGAACTTCCAGGTCCTTTTGGGCCGGGCGAAGATGTCTCGAAACAGCTGCACGGTTTCGCGGCGTTTCAGGAAATGCTCTTGATCGGGTGCCTTCTCGTACTGATAGCCAGGGGAGATCATCATTCCTTCCAGCCCCAGTTTGCTCAACTCCTCAAACATCGCTTGAACCCGTTCCGGTTGAGCATCGTCGAAGAATGTGGAGTTGGTCGTGACACGAAAGCCGGTCTTCACCGCCTGGCGAATCGCCTCGATCGCGGTGTCGTAAACACCCTCGCGACAGACGGCCCGGTCATGGTCTTCGCGTGTTCCGTCGATGTGGACCGAAAACGTCAGGTATTTCGACGGTTGGAACCGGTGCAGATGCTTGGACAGCAGTAGTCCGTTGGTACACAGGTAAACGTACTTTTTGCGTTGGACAAGCCCTTCGACGATCTCGTGAATCTGCGGATGCAATAACGGCTCGCCTCCAGGAATGGAGACAATGGGAGCCGGGCATTCGTCGACAGCTCGAAAACATTCCTCCGGCGAGAGATTCCGGCGGAGAATGTCGGCAGGATACTGAATCTTGCCGCAACCGGCGCAGGCGAGATTACAGCGGAATAGTGGTTCGAGCATCAGCACAAGTGGATACCGACGGTCACCCCGAAGGCGACGTCCCAGCACGTACTTGGCAACGGTCCAGACTTGAGAAATCGGTACGCCCATCCGGCCCTCCTGGCTGCGGGACTTCCTCACATGCGGTCAATCCTGACGCGTAAAGCCCGTCGAAGCTGGCTCTACACACTCCCGAACAGTCCTGATAGCAGTTATTATGACCTAAGTCAGCCCCAAATTGTCAGTTCGGGCCCGAGCCGTCATCGTGGCCTGCAGACTGCCGTGCGGAATTAGGGTCCACGACGCCAATTGTCCCATTGCGAGGATCAGCAGTGACAGTTCTCGACCGCATGCCCCCTCTCGTCCTGGCCATCGCGATGCTACTGTCCGGCGGGAACATCCAGGCCGCAGACTGGCGGGACTTTCGCGGTCCGGGCGGACAGGGACATGCAGTAGCACACGACCTTCCCGTCGAGTTGGGCGAAACAACCAACTTGACCTGGAAAACACGACTCCCAGGGATCGGCTGGTCTTCTCCGGTCGTCTGTGCCGGACAGATCTGGATGACGACAGCCACCGATGACGGTCATTCCCTGCGCGTGCTGTGCGTTGATTTTAACAGCGGGCGTCTGGTGCACGACATCGAAGTCCTGGTCCCGGACCAGCCCGCGCCGATCAATTCCAAAAACAGTTACGCGTCTCCGTCTCCCGTGATCGAACCGGGACGGGTGTATGTCAACTTCGGCACTATGGGAACCGCCTGCGTCGATACGTCCGACGGAAAGGTTGTCTGGACCAACACCACTCTGCATATCGAGCACAAAGAGGGCCCGGGAAGTTCGCCGATCCTGTTCGATGACTTCGTGATCATGAATTTCGACGGGATGGACGCTCAATTTGTCGTGGCCTATGACAAATTCAACGGAAAGGTTGTCTGGCGAACCGACCGGACCGGTGAGAAAGACCCCAAACCCGACTTTCGGAAGGCCTATTCCACGCCATTACTCATCAACGTCAATGGAACGCCCCAGTTGCTTAGCACCGGAGCTCACCAGATTGTGGCGTACGATCCCCGGGACGGTGCAGAACTCTGGAAGAATCGTTACAACGGCTTCTCGAACGTCCCCCGCCCTGTCTATCAGGACGGTGTCACATACTTTTCGACGGGATTTCAGAAGCCCGAACTATGGGCAGTCCGGGTCGATGCGGACGCTCGCGGCGATCTGACCGACACACATGTCCTTTGGAAGTTCAACCGGCAGGTCCCGGCGAACTCGTCGCCAATCCTGGTGCGTGGCCGAATTTACATGGCCAGCGATCGCGGTGTCGCCACCTGCGTCGACGCAGCTACGGGAACAGCCGTTTGGCAGGATCGCCAGGAGGGAAACTATTCCGCGTCTCCGATCTACGCCGACGGAAAACTGTACTTCTCCAGCGAACAAGGCCAGGTCACAGTCTTCAAGCCGAAAGACGAACTGAAACCTCTTGCCGTCAATCAGCTCAATGACCGGCTGATGGCATCGCCAGCCGTCGTCGGTAAGTCCCTGATCTTCCGGACAGAAAAGGGATTGTGGCGCTTCGACAAAGCGATCCCTGGTTCGTAAGGCTTGGGAAGATTGCCGTCGAATCAAGCCGTCCCGCACCATTTTCCCAAAGCACCAAGCTGGCTGGCCAACACCGATTCGGGGCTGACGGTCGCGGCGAATCCGCATATGCCGAGTCGCCGGCAGCGGGGGAACGTCACTTTCTCATAGCGTGGCCGATGCCGGTTTCATCCGACCGACTAGAATGAGGGTATGAAAAGCCAATCCTACGAGTGGATCGTCTTCGACGCGGTCGGGACACTGATTTACCCGGATCCGCCGGTCCACGAGGTCTATGCGTCGATCGGTCAACAATGCGGCTCGCGGATTCCCGCCGAGGAAATTCAGGGCCGCTTTCATCGGGCCTATCAGCACCAACACGCCCTGCCGGCGGAAATAAGCTCGTTACGTCAAACCGGTGACGACTGCACTGAACAGGGGGAATACGAGCTCTGGCGGCGAATTGTGGCCGAGGTCTTCGACGACACCATTGTCCCCGAAGCGGAGTTCCAGGAGCTGTTTGCGCATTTTGGCAAGCCGTCCGCGTGGGGCGTCTTCGAAGATGTTCCGCAGACATTCGCCGAACTGACGTCGTCCGGCTTCCGGCTGGCTGTCGCGTCCAATTTCGACAGCCGCCTCGATCTCATCTGTGATGAAATACCTATCCTCGGACAGCTGGCCGTGCGGATCATCTCGTCTCAGATCGGCCATCGCAAGCCAAGCCTCGCATTCTATGATGCGGTGATCGACCGGACCGGCTCACCGGCTGATCGGCTGCTGATGGTGGGTGACGACTTTGAAAACGACGTCCAGGCGGCCCGCGACGCTGGGCTTGCGGCAGTTCATCTCAGCCGGAAGAAGCCTCCGCACAAGAATGGGCTTCGAGACCTCCGGGACCTGTCAGAATGGCTCCGTTCTCCCGGGCTTCGCAGTGGTGCTCACTCCGGAACATTGCTACGTTAAGATAGAGAGGGTGTGTTCCTGTTTCGCTGTCTTGAGATTGTCCGGATTGCGAGGTTGGTTGCGTCATGTCGAGCCCCTGGGTCGCGATTCTGCGCAATCCTATTTCCGGTTCTGGCGGACGCGCTCGGCTCATCGATCAGCTTTGTACGGCACTTCGCGAACATGATCTCAGACCGGAGCTGTTCTCGTCGCGTTCCCTGCTCGAAGCGGCTGTGTCTGAACCGGCCGAGCGCCACGAGCTGGTTGCATTGGTTGCGGCTGGCGGCGACGGAACGATTGCCGAGGCCGTCAATCGCTTCCCCGGCATTCCTTTGGCGTTGTTGCCGATGGGCAACGAGAACCTGATGGCGAAGTATCTGGGCATTCCAGCCTCCGGCAGGGCTGTCGCTGACATCATAGCCGCCGGCATCACAAGGCGGCTCGACCTTGGAGTGATGAACGGCCGCAAGTTTGGCGTGATGGCGAGCATTGGATTCGACGCGCAGGTCATCCACGTCACCCACGCACAACGCCGCGGCCACGTGACACGCTGGACCTACATTCCCAGAACACTACACGCGCTGGCCAAGTACCCGCATCCGGAATTTCAGGTTCACGTACCGGAACTTGGCATGAAGTACATGGCAAAGTTGGCCATGATTCTTAATATGCCCCAATACGCACTCGGCCTTCCCGTGGCCGCCAATGCCACACCGGACGATGGCCAGCTGGATGTGAGACTATTCCACAACGGATCATGGTCCCAGATGCTGCGGTACCTGTCGCATGTTGCAATGGGCCGGCACGATCGTCTGCCAGACGTCACGTCGTTCCGAGCGTCTCAGCTGGAGATCACTTCGACGGCTGACGTCCCTATTCAGGTTGACGGAGATCCTGCGGGTTTTACACCGGCAACAATCACCGTCGAGCCAGAAGCATTTGAGGTCTTCGTCAATCCGGTCTCGGCCGGTGCCGTCTGTCCGGCAGGGTGTCATCCGTCGGGCTAGCCAACCAAGCCGTAGTTCTTCATCATTGTTATGAAACCAGATCGCATTCACCGCTTGCAGAGAAGGAACTCTCGTGCCAGATAATCCAGTGCAGATCGGCAACATTCGCTGCGGTCGAGGATGTCCGCTCGTGTTGATTGCCGGACCGTGCGTGATCGAGAACGAAACACTGATTCTCAACGTTGCTGACCGTCTCGCGCAGATCGCCGAGCAGACGGGTGTTCCGATCGTCTTTAAGTCGAGTTTCGACAAGGCCAATCGGACCAGCATCACCAGTTTTCGCGGTCCCGGCTTGGAAGACGGCCTATCCATTTTGCAAAAGGTTCGGGAAAAAACCGGCCTGCACGTCACGACCGACATTCACGAGCCTTCCCACGCTGCACCGGCGGCTGAGGTCTGCACGATCCTCCAGATACCAGCCTTCCTGGCCCGGCAAACCGACTTGCTTGTCGCGGCCGCCGAAGCCACAGCCGACAAGGGGGGTGTCGTCAACGCAAAGAAGCCCCAGTTTGTCGCCCCCGAGGACACACGCCACATCGTCTCGAAGCTTGAGGAAGCAGGAAACCCGCGGGTGATGCTGACTGAGCGAGGGGCCACGTTCGGCTACGGCCGACTGGTCAACGACATGCGATCGATCCCCGTCATGCAAAGCCACGGCGTGCCAGTCGTATTCGACGCCACCCACAGCGTCCAACTGCCGGGCGGCAGTACGACGGGGGGCCAACGCGAAATGATTCCCTATCTGGCGCGGGCTGCCGTCGCTGCGGGAGCCGACGCGGTCTTTCTCGAAACTCACCCAGATCCGGACAAGGCCCTCAGCGACGGGCCAAACATGATGCGTTTGAACGATGTCCGCGAGTTTGCCACGCAACTGGCCCGCCTGCGGATGCTCATTCTCGAATTGACCTCCGGTCAAGGTGGCTGACAACCAACCTGATCTTCATGCACTCGACTTCTCATTCTCGAATTTGATATTTCAAACAGGACATCTGCGATGCACTTCGGGCGTTCCGCAAGCATGCTGCCAATGTGGATTGTCACAGTAGCGGTCATCGTCGTGGCTGTCGGCTGTCCTCAATCCTCCCCGACAGAGAGTCCTCAGAAGAGTCAGACTGACAAGACCGAGCCATCCTCGGAGGTCATGGACAATCGATGCGACGACTTGCTGGCAAGTGCCGTCGACATCGCCCAGCCCAAACGATTGGACATCAGTTCCACTCGGGATTCCGCAGCCGCCCTGCTGAATCAATGGCTGGGTGCCTGCGATCGTCCACACCGTCTGCTGGAAGCGGCCGAGAGCCAGCAGATCATCTCCAAGCTCATCTCCCCGCAAGCTCAGGAAACGGCTGATGCGCAGCGGTTTGGCGAGCGGGACGTCTCACATGTTCGGTCCGCTTTACTGTATCGCGTCATTGCCGAGCGAATCGCGAGCCAGAATGACAACGATCCCGCCCGAGCTGTGGCCCTGTTCAACTATGTCTGTCGCAATGTCATCCTGACCGGCGATCGGCAGGTGCTCCCCGCAACAAGCTACGAAGTCCTCCTGCTGGGCCGAGGTTCGCCCGAAGACAGAGCCTGGCTGTTCGCGGAATTGCTCCGGCAACTGCGCATCGACGCTGTCATACTTCGCGCGGCACCGACAGACACTTCGACCGCTGCAGCTTCCGAAAGGACCACCTCGGCCCCGGCGGCGACAACGTCGGCTGCAGCCTCGACGGAGACGTCACCTTCGGCCGCACCGGCTGAAGCCCGCAAACCAGCGGATGCCAGTCAGAAATCCGCCACTCCCGCAGGCGGCAGCAACGGCGGCAAAACGCCTCCCCAGGCGGAATCGACCGAGAGCAAATCGCCGGCGGAAACTGCAGCCGACTCCGTTCCAGTCCCCCAGATGCCAAGCGTCACGGACTGGCTGGTGGGTGTCCCATTGAACGGTGAAGTCTATCTCTTCGACCCGGCGATTGGACTCCCGATTCCGTCGCTTGCTCACGTCGGCGAAACGCCACTGGTTACCAATGCTGCAACGCTGAAAGAAGCAACCGAGAATGACGGTGTCTTCCGACAGCTCGACATCAGTTCGGAGCGTCCCTATCCGTGGTCAGCAGACCGACTGAATCAATTAACCTGGGAGCTCATTGGAAACGCCACCTTGTGGTCGAAACGGATGGAGGTCCTCCAATTGAGCCTCACCGGCGACAAGGCCGCTGTGGTATTCGATCGCCTGACAGATACCGACCGGTTTACCGGCAGCATTTCCCGTGTTGTCGAATCCAGTGGACAGGCCGTCGCCGCGGATGCCGTCACCGCCTGGAGCTACCCCGAAACGCAGATCGAAGCGTTCGAACATCTTACAGACGAGCAACATCAACTCTTCGAATACATTACCTTCCCCTTGAGGATGCCTCTGGAATTCGACCCCAAACTCGGTCCCGACGGCCAGTCCGTGATCAGCGCGAACGAGTCCGAGACAAACAACCAGCACAAGACACGTATCCGCCAACTGCAGGGGGAATACAGCCAGGCAATTACCGCGTATCTGACCATTCGCCTGGCATGTGCCGTTGACCCGGCTATGCCCATCACGAACGAGCAACGCGGAATCCTGGGGGCCACTGCCCGCGATGCATTCTTCTGGATTGGCATCTGCCAGTTCGAAAACGGCGATGTCCCGACGGCAGTGAAGACATATCGAGATTACATTCGGCGTTACCAGCAGAGCCCCTGGACCCTCCAGGCCAATCTGCAACTGGCCATCGCGCTTGCCTTCGACAACAAGCTGGTGGGAGCCACCGCAATCCTGGGGCCTGCTACGACACCCACTGGCGAACAGTTTGCCTACCACTACCTGGTAAGCCGGTGGGAGAAGCTGCGAGACACCGCTTCGACCTCCTCGAACAACGAGCCCCAGTGATGTCCGTTCCGGCCCGCATCCAGCGTCTCCTTGTCAAACGCTGGTTCCTTTTGGCATTGCTGGTTCTTGTTCCGTTCGGAATGTGGCTCGGCTCCGGGGATCACCTTCCCGGAGTGGAGTCCGTCATTCTGCAGATCAAGCCGAGCCTCATCACGATCTTTGTCCTGTTCGTGATGGCATTCAGTCTCGACAGCAGTCACCTGACGGCTGCCTTTCGAGACCCGGCCCCCGTTGTCTGGGCAACTGTGGTGAACTTCGGTCTGCTCCCCCTGATTGCCTGGCCGATTGCCCGCGTGCAAACGTTGGCCGACTTTCAGATCGGCCTGTCGATTGCAGCCAGCGTCCCCTGCACATTAGCCGCCGCTTCGGTGTGGACCCGGAAAGCCAACGGCAATGACGCCATCTCGATGCTGGTGACGGTTCTTACGAATCTCACATGCTTCATCATCACACCTCTCTGGCTGAACCTGCTCACAGCCGAAGATGTCTCGCTTGATGCCACCGAGATGATGACCCGTTTGATTCAGACAGCGGTCTTGCCCATTGCCGCGGGTCAGGCACTCCGGCAGATTCCCGCTTACGGGCGATGGGCAACCCGCATGAAGACACCGCTGGGAGTGTTTGCCCAGGCCGCTGTCTTATTGCTTGTCGTCTTCGCATCAACCAAGGCCGGACAGACGCTCGCCGGACCGCAGAGTCTCCCGGACGCGATGGCATTGGTCCTGGTTTGGCTGTCGTGTGTCGCCGTGCATTTGCTGGCGATGGGAGCCGCCATCGCAGGTTCGCGGTCCTTTGGCTTCTCGCCCCAAGATGTCGCTGCCGTCGCATTTTCCAGTAGCCAGAAGACTCTTCCGATTGGATTGTTGATCGCCACCGATCCGACTTTTTTCGGAGCGACGGCTCCGTACGCAGTCTTTCCGATGCTGCTGTTTCACTTCTCGCAGTTGTTCATCGACACAACGATCGCCGATCGTTTCGCTGATCGAATGGTCTCTGCCTCGGGGACAATCCCCGAGAGTCGCGAGACGGCAGACGATCTGCAATAGCGACGTCATGAGGTCTGCGATAACAGTCGTTGTCCCGTCTCACGAATCGCCTGCAACAGTTGCATCAGGTGGCCGCGCTCCGTGAGTGGGTTCATCACGCTGACCCGCAAAGCCGCCTGCCCCTCCAATTCCGTCTGCACGATATAGAACTCACCCGAGCGAATGAGGGACTGCCGAATCGACCGCTGCAGAAGACCAATTCTATCTGGCGATGAATCCCGCAGCTCGACCGGCAGATAGCGAAACGTCACGATGTTACACTGCGGAACATGCAGTGGCACGAAATCGTCCGCCTCGCAGAGCAACCGATAAAGTTCCCCTGCCGTCGCGAATGTGACGTCCACCAAGTCGCCAAACAATTCCCTGCCGAACAGCGACCAGATTCCCCACAGCCCGAATGCCGCGGCGCGTTTGGTACATTCGACGGTCTTCATCCCGCTGTCAAATTCCGCCAGACCAGGATCGGTCGGGTCAAACAGGTATGGGGCACTCTGTCGAAATGCTTCGAACTGGTTCGCTTTCTGACGATAGAAAACGAACGCGCAGAGCGCCGGTGCAAAAAGCATTTTGTGTGCGTCCAGCACGACGCTGTCAGCCCGCTGAAGTCCATGCACAAGATGCGCATGCCGCTCGCTGAAACAGGCGGCCCCACCATGAGCCGCATCGACGTGCAACCAGACCGAATGCTTCTCGCAGACGTCGGCGATTGCATCGACCGGATCAAACGCACCAATGGGTGTCGCGCAGGCACATGCGACAACCGCCACAATCAGCCGCCCTTCGGCGCGCAGCCGAGACAAGACCTGATCGAGTTTCGCAGGATCCATTCGCCTCCGCTCATCCAACTCGGCTTTGATCACGCCGTCTGCCCCCAGCCCGAGGATTCCGGCCGCACGTGCAACGCTGTAGTGAGCATCACCATGAACCACAACAACGGGAGAGACTGGGCAACGGGTCAGCCCTTTCTCCCAAACTCCGGCCAAACTCACATTCCGGGCAGTCAGCAGCCCCGTGAGATTGGCCAGCGAACCGCCGTGCGTCACCAGTCCGGAGAACTCTCCCGGTGTGAAACCAACTGTCCGCCCGACTTCATCGATGAGGGCTCGTTCAACCGCAGTGGCCCAAGGCCCCATCTCGTAGACTGCCATCACCTGGTTCGTCACCGAACCGACCGCATCGAATAGTCCGGCGATCGGAACGGATGCGGGCACCTGATGACCGATGTAACGGGGATCGTGCAGATTGTGGCCGTGATCGAGCATCAGGCTCACCAGTCGACCAAACTCCTCCGCCATCGCCGCATTGGGCGATGGTTCTCTGGCTCGCCCAAGTTCTGCAGCCGCCTCGCGGATGTTTTCCGCCGGTTCCTTCCAGTTCAGGACTTTGGCCCGACTTGACTCGACCTGCTCCAGCTGCCGCGTCAGTTGGTCGGCGAGTTGCCTCCCCAATTGGCCGAGTAGTTCCGGACTGTAGGCAACCCGAATCCGGTTCCGAGCCGCCGTAAGTTCATCTCCCGAAGGACTCATTATGAGCGCCTCTGCGTTTCGACATCCGCTCCCCGCGACAATCAGCCCGTCTTCACGACTGATGTCATCCAAACCCGGGGAAACCCGGCGCATCTTAACTTCCACCGCAGTTGGCAGCCATCATGCCTCCTCAGCCGCTTGCACGACAGTGCGCAGAGTCGGACCGCAAAGCAAAATGGCTTGAAGCCTAGACAAAAAGAACTGGCGAGCTAAAATGCGGTCCTGCTGAAGTTTGCTGCGATTCACTCGAACGAATCGTATGCGGGCAACGGCGGAAATGCTCGCTGGAAGTGAGTCGGCTGAAGAGTATCAGGCCAACCCATTCTGGTTTAAGCGTTTGCGGTGCAGACAGTCTTGCGGCGGTCTTCCCTGTTGCAAGCGGTCATGGCCAAATCTGGGGCGGTAGCTCAGTTGGGAGAGCGCTGCGTTCGCAATGCAGAGGTCGGGAGTTCGACTCTCCTCCGCTCCACTGATAAAACCCTGCCGGGAAGAACCGCGGCAGGGTTTTCGCTTTTTAGGGCGATTTCCCAATTTATTCCTGAGGATTCGCTGGCATTTCCTTAGAATATCGGGCGGGCTGAACGTCAATTGAGCCATTGCCAGCGGCCATTGTTATGCACTCTCTCGGTCACGCATTCGAAAGCTTCAACGCCCGCGAGCGCGAAGGTCTTTGCGTTATCAGCCGCCGAGGGATGTTGAAGGCATCGATGGGTGGCCTCGCGGGGTTGTCGCTGCCCGAATTGATGCGTTGTAAAGCTGCCACCGGAGGTGAGAGTGGCCGCGCGGGCAAGAGCGTAATTCTGCTGTGGATGGCGGGCGGGCCCAGCCACATTGATACGTGG
>CALJUK010001053.1 GCA_937975745.1 uncultured Planctomycetaceae bacterium
ATTGTTCGGAGCGACAAATCAATGGTTGGCCGGCCTGGCCTTCATGGTGATGACGTTTTATCTCTGGCGTCGCAGCAAACCCATTCTGTTCGCACTTCTTCCCATGCTGATGATGCTGCTGATGCCCGTGTGGGCGTTGTGCTGGCAGATGTTCAATGAGGAGCAGGGCTGGCTTTGGACAGGTCAATATGTGCTGGTTGGTTTCGGCGCGGTCATCATGTTCCTGCAGGTCTGGATGGTGATCGAAGGGTTGATCCTCTGGCCCAAGGTTCACGGTCGGTTGGAGGAGGCACTCCCGGCGCTTGTACCCTCTACTTCGGCCGCGTCGACCGGTGGACAGTCTTAGAGTTCGAACAACATCCGTAGACGGAGATGTGACGCGTGAGAAACCTGATGACCGGACTGATCTATTCTGCGGTGGCGTTCGGTGGATTGCTCTGCGGGACCATGGACGCCGCGGACAAAGATACGCCCAAAGTCCGTGTGTTGATCGTGGACGGGCAAAACAATCATGACTGGGAGTCGACATCGCCGTATCTGAAACGCGTTCTGGAAGAGACGGGGCGTTTTGAAGTCTCGCGCGTGACGTCTCCGCCGAAGGGAAGCCCTGCCAGCGCCTGGGACGCTTTTCGCCCGGATTTCCGCCAGTTCAATACCGTCCTGGTCAACTACAATGGCGAGCTCTGGCCAAAAGAAGTGCAGACGGCCTTCGAGAAGTACGTCGCCGAGGGAGGCGGGCTCGTGGCTGTGCATGCGGCCAATAACGCCTTCCCGCAATGGGCCGCCTGGAACCAGATGATTGGACTGGGATGGCGTGGTCCGGATTTTGGTCCCCGGCTGACACTGGATGGGGAAGGCCAATCTGTCGTTACGCCGGCGGGAGAAGGGCCCGGCGCCGGACACGGCCCGACGTACGCCTACTCTGTCGTGATTCGCGACCGGCGGCATCCCGTGTCAAAAGGGGTGCCGGCAGAGTGGATGCACGCGGGTGACGAGCTGTACCACGGGCAAAGGGGACCGATCGAAAAGATCGACGTTGTCGCCACCGCGTATTCCGCGCCCGACAAACGTGGGACCGGTGCCCACGAGCCGATGGCATGGTGGATTCCCTATGGCAAGGGACGCGCCTTTACCACCGTGCTCGGGCATGTTCGCTCGAACGGGTCTGAGACGACACCCGCCATGCGCTGCCGTGGTTTTCAAACGCTGGTCGCCCGGGCTTGCGAGTGGACGGCCACGGGGAAAGTCACTCTTCCCGTGCCGGCAGACTTTCCGACAGCGGAGGAGGTCAGTCTCGGCCCAGGATATTGAGCCGGCTTGTTGGCCCGGTGTCAGGCGACCAATTCGTGCAGTTCGTCGGGGACGGCGACCCGCAAACGATCGACAAAGCCGTTTTCCTGTTGTTTAAGCAGTCGCTGCAACCCGTCACCTGGCATCGGCATCGAAATGCTCAGAGCGTGGCGAATGCGTTGCGTATGCAGCGACGTTTCGCCACGACCGAATCCGGTCGAGCGTTCAGTCAGTGGCTCGATCTGAGTTGAGCGGGGATTGGGATGTCCGAAGGTATCGGCCATCCGTCGTACAAACATCGCCGGGTTAATCCGTTCGCCACCGGCAATGTGGAACCGGCCGTGAAGCTTCTCCTGGTAGGCGTGCTCCAGGATCGCTGCCAGATCGGTGGCAAGAATCGGAGTCGCATGGCGAATGCAGTCGAATGGTCCCGCCGAGTTCTCGGCCAGGGCTTCCAGGGTCTGTTCGATCCAGCCGTCACCGTCGGTACCGGGTGACCACCCAAAGGCATTGGTGCGGGCAATCAATGGCTGGGGATGGATGCTGAGAATCTTTTCTTCGATGTGCAGGATGGTCTGTGCGGCCCCGCTCTCGCAGAACGATGCAGACTCTTCGTCGTGGAACAGGCGGGGACCAGTGAAGACACTATCGGATGAGACGACAGTCAACTCGGCTCCACAGCCGGCTGCGGCGGTGGCCCAGGCAGCGGCCACGGCAACCGGCTGATGA
>CALJUK010001054.1 GCA_937975745.1 uncultured Planctomycetaceae bacterium
AAAACTCGAAGGGAATCTGACCGGCTGCGTCTACTCGGCAACCGATGGAAGTGACGATGCCCTGTACGACGTTCTTGCGACTGAACTGCGACCGAAGGTGGGCCGACTGTTGAACGACAAGATGCCGACCGGAGTGGCTGTCAGCCCGGCGATGAATCACGGCGGACCATTCCCTGCGACGGGCCATCCTGGCTTTACTTCGGTTGGAATCCCGACGTCAATTCATCGTTTCAGCATGTTGCAGTGCTACGACAATGTCAGGCCACATCGACTTCCCGCGGCACTCCAGACTGCCATACCCAATCCGAGCATGTGGAGGTACATTGATAGACAGTGGATGCAGGTAGACGTCCCCGTTGAGTGTGTCAGTTCGAATTGCGTTCAATTCTTTCTTACTGTTCGACCCCAAACGTCACTCCTTGTCGAAGGTCAATTCACCATGAATCAACCCATCCGGTTCGGAGTGCTCGGCTGCGGTCGCATTGTCGAACGAGGTTTCGTGCCTGGGCTGCAATCACTCTCGGGTGCGGCCATCCTACAAGCCATCGCCAGCGAACGACCGGGCGTGGCCGCGGAACGGGCCAAAGCGTGGAACTGCGAAACGGCTTATGATTCGTATGCCGAACTTCTGGCAGATCCTGCTGTCCAGGCCGTTTATATTCCCGCGCGGGGCGATCTGCACTACCGCTGGGCAATTGCGTCGGCGTTGGCCGGCAAACATGTCCTGTGCGAAAAGCCCTTGGCGACAACCGTCGAGCAGGCCGAAGCAATGGCGTCCGCGTGTGATGATGCGGGCGTCGTGCTACAGGAAGCCTTCATGTGGCGACATCATCCCCGGTCCAGAAAGGCCTGGGAGATTGTCCGCGGTGGGACACTCGGCGAACTGCGCTTCGTCAACGCGAGTTTCTCGTTCACACTGGATCCGTCTGACTGGCGGATGCAGCCGAAGTTTGGCGGCGGCGCCATGTGGGACATCGGCTGTTACGGCGTGAATGCGGCTCGCTATTTCAGCGATGAGGAACCGTCGGAAGTCCACGCCCGCGCCCACTACAGTCCTACCGGAGCCGACTTGAGCATGCAGATTGGCCTGCGCTTCCCCAGCGGAGTCTTCGCCAACATTGACTGCAGCTTCGAAGCCCCCTTCCGCTGTCACGCAGAACTGGTGGGAACACGGGGAAGAGTTGTTCTGCCCGAGGCGTTTCTTCCAGGTGATGATGCCAAACTGCTCTTGTACACATCGGTCGAACGCGACGCGGCTCCCGAGGTGCAATCGTTCCCCGGCGTCAATCAGTACGGGCAGGAGATTGCCGACTTCTGCCAGGCGATTGCGCTGGGCCGCCTGTCGGCACCGGCTGAAGATGGAGTGGCCAACGTCCGCGTGCTGGCAGAGGTTTTGAAGTCGGCTAAGCACGGCTTCTGGAAGCGGTGACAGCGGCCCAAAGTCCCTGTTTCGTGGTCCGCGAAGAACCACGCTCGGCGCAGAACCGCGTTCAATGAACACATCGGCGTTCAACGCGGAGATCAGTGCAGCAGGATGAACTCGTTCGAGTTCAGATACGCCCAGAGGATGTCCTGGAACGCTTCCGCCGTGGCGGCCTGTTGTGCCGCTGGAGTCCGCAACGCCTGGCTGCGTCGGTGCTGAATCTGCCGCGTGAAAGCCGCCAGCTCTTTTCGGCTGGCATTCCGGGACAAAGCGGCCCGACAGAGATCATTGATGCGATCCGCGTCGGTGCCCGGTTCCTGCAGGACACGTCCCAGGAATGTCGACGAATTGACGGCCAAGGCCCGGTCGATCAACTCGCCATTCATCATGGTCAATGCCCGTGTGATCGTGCCATCGAATGTCGAAGCCTCGTCGTTTTCTTCCGTCTCGCGGACGAAGATAAACGAGTTGATCCATTCTCTCCGCTCCCGGCGGGCCCGGCCGTCGCTGCCCCGACCAAGGTCATTACTGGCCATCCGGGCATAACCGAGAACCTGCAGCGAATCGTAAACCTGCTCGGGTGTCATCGGCTGGACATAGACCCGACTGAACAAGGCTGACGCACCAATGCAGGCGTCGGCCGACGGGATGCCTTGGCGGAAC
>CALJUK010001055.1 GCA_937975745.1 uncultured Planctomycetaceae bacterium
CCTGCGTGACACGCCAGTCAATCGTCTGAAAGTGGGGCGAATGGGCGACGGCGCGGACCGCATCCGCAAGGGACTACGTGGCAACGGCCTCCCTATTTGAGAAAACCATCCGTGTGCAATGGTTTTTGCAAGAGACGACGAAGAACGGATCGCCGACGAACTTCTCGAAGCCAACGCCCGGCTCTCCAGCCTGAAACGGCTCGTCCTCCACAACGCCCCGCCCGATTCCGCGTCGATCGGCCTGCTCAAAGTAGCCCTCCCCGACTGCGAAGTCGTTGTCTCCGCGACTTCTCGGGAGTGACCGCCAGCGGGTCCAAAGCCTGCACAACACCTCCGCGTCTTTCCTCGCCCGCTCCCCAATGCCCACTGATCACAACCCGTGGGGCGAAAAACCACAACCGTATTCCGCTCATCGACCCTCCGGCAACGGCAACTCCTCATCGACAACTTCTGGCGTCAGCATCACCCAGGCGTAATCTTGCCGGTCGTATGTCGGCGGAACACAAAGCAGCAGCGTTTGCCCCTCCTGCAGCCTGACCCCGGCATTCACCCGCAGCTGGCTGACGCGCGGCAACTGCACGGCCACATCTTCACCCGACATTCTTGTGGAGAACGACTGGACGTCTTTGATGTCGCTCAGTGTGAGATCGGCGGTAACGTCGATCTCGGACCGCTTCTCCGTAATCTCAACAGCGACCAACAATGTGACCCCATCCGCCACGATGTCGATTTGCGGCACGGTGTTGCCTGCATCGTCCCGTATCAGCCCCGTGACAAACGGCTGATAGACACTGGAGACAATCTGCCCCTCGTGTCCATTGAAGAGCGTTACCTTCGGCGAGAAAAGGATATTGGAACGCGCGTCGCCTTGAGCCTGTTGCACGAAGCGTTTCGTCTCTGTCTGGGAAAGCACCTTCAGCAACATCGGGACGTGTTCCTGGACCGACGCCACGGCGCTCGCATTCGGAACACGATGCGGCGATCCTTCGGTTGGATCGACCTGAGAGGCACGTCCCGATCGCTCGGCGTTCCGGAGCGGCGTCGTCACCATTTGGTCCCACGAGATCCCCAGATCCTCCAACACATTCTGCTGCGTCGTCGCGATGCAGGTCTCCAAGGACACTTGTCCCAAACCGCTCCGATTCCATGCCCGAACCATCCGCTCCGCACGACGATGCACTGGGGCCGGGCCCTCCACATGCACGAACCACTCCCCGTGCTCAATTCGTAACTCCGCCTGCGGCCTCCGCTGTGGTTCATTCGCAACAGTCCCGACAGATTCCGTCGTGTGGGACACTCGCGTCGGGTCTGCCAGAAGCACCAGATCCCACTCCAGCAGTTCCGGCAACTCCTCCGGTCGACACTGCTGTTGTTGACTGATGATCTCAACGCCGGACGTGACGTTGTAGTCACGCTCCGTCCACGGACCGGCATTCGCTTCATGCCAACTCCCTTGAGGATTCGCACTCAACGAAGACAAGGCGCCGTCGGTGATCAGCGGCCACCCATCAAAGTACCGCGCCGGATCAGCAGAGACCTCTGGCGGCGGTGACGCAT
>CALJUK010001056.1 GCA_937975745.1 uncultured Planctomycetaceae bacterium
TTGCCTTCGTGGTGTGCCGTCTGTCAACTGGCGTGTTCGGAAATATGCACGCCCATGTCGGCAACGCTTTCGTGCTCGCCCGTGACCTTCAACACTGTCGCGGTCCGTCGGAGGTCCATCGCAACAGGCTGGTGTAACGCCAGAATCTTCAGGCACTCTTCTTCGATGCGAACATCGAATTGGTCAATTTCGTCGTCCTTTGCGGCTAATTCCGAAGCCAGAGCCTTGCTGGGCTCGCGGATTCCCTGGACCGCTCGGTGAATCACCTCCTCGACCATGGCGCACATCGAGAGAATATCCCTGTGAACATTCTCCAAATCGCGAATCAAGTGGATTGACATGTCGAAGTCCCTTCCAGTCGCCGGTGCGTGTTTGTATCTCTCTTCGATCCCAGATCGAAAGAAAGCCAGAGGTGTTTTTCCACCAGCTCCACGTGACCGATAACCGGAACACTTTGGAGAATACTGGCGGAGTGTGAAGATTCACGGGCTAGTATGTGAAGTTTTTGCGAATGTGGCAAATTGTTAAGATAGACGCAACGCTAGTTGTAACAGAGTGTTATGGTTATGGATGTGTGCGGCTTTACCGTCTCGCGGTGATCCTGTTCCCATCACGAACCTAGCCGGCCAGCGGGATTCGGATGGTGAAGGTGGACCCCTGGCCCAACCTGCTCTTGAGTGTGATTTGTCCGCCGAAAAGCTGAACCAGATGTTTCACGATGGCCAATCCCAATCCCGTGCCTCCCATTTCTCGCGAGCGCGCCCGGTCGATACGGTAGAACCGCTCGAAGATGCGACTCTGGTGGTCGGGTGCGATGCCGATGCCGGTGTCGGCGACTTCAATCACGCCATTCTCACGGTCCGAATAGCAGCGGACAATGATTTGGCCTTGGGGGCCTGTGTAGTTCAGCGCGTTGTCGACCAGGTTGTCCAGCAGGGTTCGAATCCCTTCGGCGTCGGCCATGACTTCGATGGGCGAATTCTTGATCTCGGCTGTCAGGGCAATCTCTTTCGTGTCGGCGACATCGCGGTGCTGGTCCACGCACGAGCGGACGATTTCGTCCATCGCCAGTCGGACCACTTCAAATGTCTGCTGCTGCGCTTCGATCCGCGCCAAGCTCAACAAATCCATGATCAGAACGTGCAGCCGCTCAGCCTGTTCTTCAATTCGCTGAACGAAGTTCCGATTTGCGGGAACGTCGTCGATGGCCCCTCCCAGGAGCGTTTCCGCACAGGCCTGAATCGAGGCCAGCGGAGTCTTCAGTTCGTGCGAAACGTTGGAGACGAACTCCCGCCGGATGTTCTCCAGGCGGCGGAGTTCGGTTACGTCGTGCAGTACCAGGACCACCCCCGGGCAGATCTCGCCGGGAAGAGGCGTTGCCACCATCGCTACGGTGGATTGCGTGCGGGCCAGGTCAAACTCGATGCTGCTATGTTGTTCGCCCGCCAAGGCTCGGCGGATGACGTTCTGGATGGTTGTGTTGCGGACCGCTTCCCAAACCGGTCGGCCGACGACATAGGGGCCTGACAGGTCGAGCATCGATCGCGCAGCGGCATTGGCAAACAGGATCCGCTCTTGATCGTCGACGGCCAGGACCCCTTCGACCATCGCCCCCAGAACGGTTCTCAGCCGTTCGCTGTTTTCTTCCAGCTCGCGGCTTTTGTGCTGCAGTTCGCTGATGCGGCTGGCCAATTCACGACTCATCGAGTTGAACGACTGGGCCAGTGTTCCCAGTTCATCTCGACTGGAAATGTGAGCGGTGCGCTCGACATGCCTCGACGGCAGCGCTAACCCCGCCTGGTTCAGCTGGGTGATCGGGCGGACGAGCCCCCTGACAACAACATACGTGGCCAGCACTGCTGCAACGGCAACCGCCAAGGCTGTTCCCCAGATCAGCCGGTAGGCGGAGGCGTAGTCCGCATCCAACTGTTGCACGTCAGCAGAAACACGGATGTAGCCCGTTGGTTGGCGAAACGTTCCCAACCGGACGGCGCAGTGAGCAAGCGTTGGTTGGCCTTCGGTCTCGCGGCGGCGGACCATGCCGACACCCTGGTTACGTGCCTGCTGTATCTCGGGCCGATTGCGCAGGTCGACATTGATGGGATGACGTGTGGTCGAGTCGGCCAGCAGTCGGCCGTCAGCCGAGAGAACCGCATAGCGGATTGTCGGCTGCGCACTGATAAGCTGGAGCAGCACTTGGAACTCGTCCAGGGTCCCGTTCTCAATTGCCCGTTTCGCATCCTGCATCAGTAGATGGGCCGCATCCCGCAGACGACTTTCGAACGTCGTATCGATCCGTTTCAGTTGATACCGATAGAGGCCGCTACCGAATGTGGTAGCCGCAATGAGGGTGATCAGCGCGTAGGTTGCGTAGAGTCTCCAGAACAGAATGGACTTGAACATCAACGACTCCCGCGGTCACAACACCGGCGGCATTCGGAAGGACACGGAGCGTATTATCAACGGCGGCAACGACCTGGGCTGATGCCAAGGTGTGCGGAGGACTGTTTTTTGTGAAGTCAAGAATTGACGAATCGCCGACCAGGAACAACCGACGTGATTCATCACGGGGCCGTTTGGACTCAATCGGAAATCAGCCCTCCGCGACGAACGGACATGTCAGCTCTCGAAGTGTTGTGATCAGGACGGGCTGCGGACACGACCATACCAGGAAAAACATCGATTCGCGAACTAAGCGCTCAGCCGGATGGCCGACGACAAAGCCGGCTCCCTTGGAGGCCGCAAGGTAGGCCTGTGCCGACCGGAGGGCGAGTGAATTCGTTCTCTGCCGAATCGATTCACTCGAGTGATTGGGCTGTGTGGATGGCTCGACGGCTGTGCCAGCGGCAAACAGGTCGGCTGCCAGTCGGCCGTATTCGTCGGCAAGGAACGCGCAGTGCTCGATCAGTTCGGTCCGGCGATTGGCTTCTTCGGCCAGCCGGGAGATTGTCCCGCCAGCGGCCCCCAAGGCCAGGGCCGACGTGGTCAACGAGCCTGCTCCGCCTCCGCTGCCACGGGTCATGACCTTCTCGATCGGTCCCGCAAGCAGTGCGTCGGGTGGGATACGAACATTGTCGAGATTGATCGCTGCTGTGCCCGAGCCATCCACCGCGAGTAATCGGGGCGCTTCGGCCACAGTGAGTCCGGGCAAATCGGCCGGGACTGCCAGCAGCACTTGCCGACCGTCATCCAAGGTTCCCCCGGTCACGATGACATTCGCATGTCGGGCTCCCGTGACCCAGGGGACAGCACCGTCGAGAACGAAGTCCACCCCATCGCGTCTCACCCGGACCGCCGGCTTGGCCAGATGCTGCCGAGACGTTGTCAGGTGCGAGATTCCGACCGTGGCGAAGATGTCCCCGCGACCTAATGCTGGCAGAAGTCCGCTGCGCGACGTTTCCGATTCACTGTTGGCGATTCGCTGACAGGCGCCGTTCCGCTGTGTCAGCACGAATGTTGTGGTGATGCAGGCCGCCGCGAGTCTGAGATAGCCATACAACATGTCCCCTGGGGAGAGATCGAACCCGCCATAGTCGGGCGGGATGATCCACCGCCCAACTCCGGCTGTCGTCATGGCGTCCAGTTGGGCGGCCGGCCAATGGTCTTCGGCGTCCGAGTTGCCGGCCTGTTGGCGGAGTGTCTGGAGCAGCGCTTCGAATTCGGAATCGAAGCACTCAGTTGACTGCGGCTGGTAGGAGAGTTCGGGAAGCATCATGTTCGGCTCGAATCTGAATGTCGACCGGGGTGTTCCCGGAGGTGTCGCGGGGACTACCGGCTGGACAGCATGTCGCGGAACTCACGCATTTCCCCCTCTGCGTGACGGTCACCGAGCCGAACTGCCACCGCGATTCCCTTGTCCAACACATCGATGGCCGAGACCGGGTCGGCCTGGTTGGCGTGCAGCTGCCCCAGCTGGAAATAGGCGGCGACGTAGTCGGGTTCGTCCACGATCAATTCGCTCAGACGGGCCTCGGCCGCGGCCGTTTCTCCGCTGGTGGCAAAGTCCATGGCCAAGGCATACCGGAGGAATGGATCTCCCGGGTCGGCCTGCAACATTTCTTCGAGTTGTTCACGACGCGACATTTGGAAGAGTCCACACGATTAGGCCGATTGTAGCGGCCAGGATGGGTTACGCGGGTTGTAGTTGCCAATGTGATCTTACCAGAAATGCAAGGGCCCGGTGAAGCGTCCACGCGTTATCAGGTGCATAACCCTACCAGGTGGACCAAGGCCTGATTGCGACTGATGTGATTGTCATTTCCGCCTCGAATCAACTTCGCACGACCGGCCGAAAATTCCGAATCCACCGGACGCAGCAGTGTCATAGCCGTCATAGCCCGAACTAGATACGGCTGGGCAATTTGTGCGACGCGGTCCGCCACGCTTCAAGCGAATAAATGGCCGGCGCCGATTCAGCCATCTACGGAGACTTGAAGGAACGTTCTCCGCAGTGGAAGCAGGATGCCATCGAACCCCCAATGGTGAACCCGAGAGTTGGTGCGGACTCGTCGCGATAGAAACAGATTTGTTGGCCGGCCGACTGGCCGGAACGGCTCTATCGAGTCTCGAGTTGGCAGGCCCTCACAAGCCACTGAGCCAGTACAGCATGATGAAACGCTACTGCTTCCTGATCGTCTCTGTCTGCATTGTCTTCGTGCAGGCCGGAATCCCCGTAGAGGCTGCGTCCATTCGCGAGACGCCGCTGGTCATGGCGGTTCGCCAGGCGAAGCTGGCCGTCGTGAACATTCATAGCGAAAAGACCGCACCGCACGAAGAGTCCCTGTTTTCCACCGGACGTAACCGCAAGGTGAACGGGATGGGGACGGGGATCATTGTTGACGAACGGGGTTACATCGTCACGAACCACCACGTCGTTGACGGTGTGGACTCGCTGCGTGTGACAACGTTTGATGGTAGCAACTACAACGCCAGTGTGGTCGCGACCGACCAGCCACACGATTTGGCGATCATTCGTATCCACCCGACCAAGCCGTTGACTGTGATGGCTTCCGGGACGTCCTCCGATTTGATGCTGGGCGAAACGGTGATTGCTGTTGGTAACGCATTCGGCTACGAGCACACCGTCACCTCGGGCATTGTCAGCTCGCTGTCACGTGACGTCGAAGTCAACGAGAAGCAGTCCTACCACAATCTCATCCAGACCGATGCGAGCATCAATCCGGGAAACAGTGGCGGACCGCTGTTGAATCTGGAGGGGGAGATTGTCGGAATCAACGTGGCGATTCGGGCTGGGGCACAGAGGATTGGCTTCGCCATCCCTATCGACGCCGCCCGGCGGATCATCGCGGAGATGCTGAACGCCGAACGCCTCGAGAACCTGACACATGGTGTTGTCTGTACCGATGTAAAGGCTGGAAAACAGCGGATGCTGGTCGTGAAGGATGCCCGCGCGAGTAGTCCCGCTGCCAAAAGCGGTTTGCAGCCGGGAGACGTGATTCTGAAGGCTGGCGACATCGACATTGTCGACGGGGCCGACCTGGAACGAGCCGTCCTGGGGCATGAAGTCGGCGACTCGCTCTCGTTGGTGGTCCGCCGCCAGGACGACACGGTGGATCTGACTCTCGAACTGGCGGCCGCCCGCGATGCAAATAATGTCGAGCCTACCTACACTGTTGTTCGGGCCAACAACGACGATTCGGCCACAAGTCGAGCCTGGGAAGAGCTGGGCATGCGGTTGCGGTCCATCACGGATGACCAGAAGAAGCGGGTCATGCCCCGATATCGGGGTGGGATGCTGGTCGAATCCATTCGGCCCGACAGCCCTGCTGCTCGACACGGGATTCGCGAGGGTGATATTCTGGTAGGGCTGCATGTGTGGGAGACGGTTGATGCGGCCAACGTGTCTTACGTCCTCAGCCATCCACAGCGTCAGACGTTCCAGCCGCTCAAGTTCTACATCCTGCGGGGTGCCGAAACCTTGTATGGTCACCTGCAATTGCAAGTGGCCAGTCGGAAGTAGGCCCCGTCCCGGTTGTTGAACGAGTTCTGATGCCGTCCTTAGTGCAACGATTGTCACCGTTGGCTCGGCTGAACCGAGACAGTCCCGATTACGCTGCTTAGGAGTGGACTCGCTCTAGCGTGCCACGCGAATTCGAATACATCGAGTGGATCGGCCGACATGTTCCACCAGATTCCCGGGTTTTGCTGGGGATTGGTGATGACACGGCTGTGATTGCGCCGCGAGGGGCAGGTCCGTACTCATTTGCCGCGGACATGCTGCTGGACGGAGTTCACTTCACCTCGCCACCGGCAACAGCCGAACTGATCGGCCGGAAGGCGTTGGCCGTCAATCTCAGCGATCTGGCAGCGATGGCCGCAAAGCCCTGGGCTGCCGTGGTGAGTGTGGCGTTTCCTCATGGTCGCCCGAATGACTTCATCGAAGGAGTCCACCGCGGGTTGCAACAGCTCGCGGGCGAGTTCGACATGGTGATTGCAGGCGGCGACACCAACGCGTGGGATGGCCCGCTGGTGATCAACGTGGCTGTCCTCGGCGAGCACGACGGCAAACCGCCAGTGACGCGCGGCGGGGCTCAGCCAGGCGACTGGCTGCTGGTGACCGGCCCGTTGGGTGGCAGCCTGGTCTCCGGACGACACCTGACGTTTACACCCCGAATTGGTGAAGCCCAGAGGCTTGTGCAATCGGCCGATATTCACGCCATGATTGATCTGAGTGACGGCCTGGCGAGCGATTTGAAGCATATCACCCACCAAAGCCATGTTGGGGCCGTCATCTGGGCGGACCGCGTTCCCGTCGACAGTGACGCCACAAAGGGCACCACCGAACTGCCGGGCTGGCGGCACGCAATCGGGGACGGTGAAGACTTCGAGCTGTTGTTCGCCGTCTCCGAGAGCGATGGTCGCCGATTACTGAAGTCACCTCCGGCTGGCGTTGTCCTGACGTTGGTGGGGCAGTGCACTGAGAGCCAGGAGGTGCGGCTTGAGTTGCCCGACGGAAGTTTTCAGGACCTGACGGGTGGCTGGGAACATTCGCTGTAGTGTCCTATTCAGGACGTTGCGTCATCCGCCGGAACGTGACAGCACTTGGGAGAACGTGTCACTGCGACGCTCCTCTCGTCGGTCCA
>CALJUK010001057.1 GCA_937975745.1 uncultured Planctomycetaceae bacterium
GAAGAAGCATTTTGACGTGATTTTGATGGATGTTCAGATGCCCGAGATGGATGGACTGGAGGCCACACGTCGGATCCGTCAATGGGAGGGAGAGACGGCGACGCCGATTCCGATCGTGGCGATGACGGCCCAGGCGCTCAAAGGGGACCGCGAGCGCTGCCTGGGGGCCGGCATGACGGACTACCTTCCCAAGCCAGTCCGTGCTGCCCAACTCCGCAGCAAGATTGCGGAGATCGCATCGCATCCGCACGCGGCCTAGTCTCTCAGCCAACCGTCGATTCCCCCGCCGGATCGCGATCCGGAATTCGATTTTTCGACAGCGTTGTCGGCCGTTGATGGCGATCCGCAATTGCTCCGTTCCGTCATCGACGCCTTTCTGGAAGAGCAGGAGCAGATTGTTCAGACGATGCTCAGTGCATTGGAGTCCGGTGACGTAGCCGAGCTGAAGCGGTCGGTTCATACACTCAAAGGGGCCATGCAGACGTTTGGCTTTCCGCGAATCGTCGAAAAGGCTCAACAGGTGGAGGAAATCTGCCGTGGGGAAAGTGTTGAAGGAGCGGCCGATCTGGTGCGGCAGGTTCACGAGGGAGTTCAGCGGGTGGTGGTGGTCATGGGACGATTCGATCCGGGGCCGCCGAAGTAGTTGAGTCTGCGGTAAATTCTACCTTGATTGTGCATTTATGGTAGATTGGTAGGTAACGGCGGTGGACGACTATGTTCAATGCCCCCAAGGGCAACGAGCAGTCAGCGGATGCCAGTAACGGGAACAGTGGTTAGGAGTTGCCCGCGCGACCTGCGGCTGACGATTCGGTCTGGGAGATGAGATGCCCACAATTCTGATCGTTGACGACTCAGCGATGGACCGCGAACTGGCTGGCGGACTGTTGCGCAAGAATCCGGCCAACGAAATTCGCTTTGCTTCGGACGGCCTGCAGGCGTTGGCCGACATGAGCGAAAGGCCCCCCGATGTGGTCCTGACCGACATGCAGATGCCGAATCTGAATGGTTTGGAACTCGTCGAGCGTATCCGGGCTGACTTTCCTCTGGTTCCTGTCGTGCTGATGACGGCCCGGGGCAGCGAAGAGATTGCCGTCAGCGCCCTTCACGCGGGGGCGGCCAGTTACGTTCCCAAACGGTCGCTGAAGCATTCACTGGCCGAGACGATCGAACGTGTGCTCATTGCCTCGTGCGAAGACCGCGGGATGGCGACGCTCATCCGCAATCAGTTGACCTGCACGACGTCGGCATTCGAACTGACCAATGATGTGTCGCTGATTCCCGCCTTGATCACCTACTTAAGACACAGCATCGAGACGTTGGGGCTATATGGCGAATCTGATCGGATGCGGGTGGGAGTTGCCTTGGAGGAAGCGTTGGTCAACGCCTACTACCACGGAAATCTGGAGATCAGCTCAGAACTGCGTGAAACGGACCATCAAGCGTACTACGAACTCGCTCGCAGCCGGTCGCAGATTGAACCCTATGCGAGCCGATCAATCTATGTCGACGTAGAGTTTACCCCCAACCGGGCGACCTACGTCGTTCGTGACGAGGGCCCCGGTTTTGATCCGGATGCGTTACCTGACCCAACCGACGAAGAGCATCTCGACCGGTCGTCCGGTCGCGGTCTGCTGTTGATGCGGACGTTCATGGATGAGGTGCGGTTCAATGCCCAAGGAAATGAAGTCACACTCACCAAGTTACGCTCGCGGGAGAAGGTGGCATCACAGCCTCAGAAAGTGGAAGCATGACACCCGACCAATACTTCCGGTTCCAGTTCGACGACGGGACGCTGCTGGTCGATGTTGTTCGGCCCGTCTCGCAGTTTGCCGGCAATGACCTCGTCAGCGACATGAGCAATCAGTTGAAAGATTGTTCGGAGGAGTCGGTCGATGCGATCATTGTCGACTTCGAGCAGATCGATTATTTCGGTTCGATGCTGCTGGAAGCCTTACGGATCTTGTGGAGGACGACAGGTGTCGACAGCCAGCGGATGAAACTCTGCAACGTGTCGAGCGTTGGTCGAGAAATTCTCAGCCTCGCGAAATTCGACACGCTGTGGGAGGTTTGCGCGACGCGGGACGACGCCCGACAGGCTCTCTGCAACAAAGATCAGAAACCGGCTTAAGGGATGGCCTCACGCGGGAAAAATGAGCCTCGTCGAGATGCGGCACAGTCCGCCCGCGCGAGTGTTTCACCCGACCGGCAGGCGGCGACGTCACGGCGACGCGATGGCCACAATCGCTTCGGTTTTTCCGGCTGACGGGCGGCCGCCGTTCTCCAGGTGGGCGTGTCGTGTGTCGAATCGGTCCAGCGTGAGGAAAGCGGCGGTAAGTCGCCGTGTGTGGATGCTCGAAACGACCCGCCACGATATGATGGCCGAGGTAGTAACACCCCCTCACCGGGTTCCGCGTTCCTGATTCAGGCCAATGAATACGTACCTCCGCAAACGCCGCACACTTCGACTTCCCATTACGCTCAGCGTTGTTCTGATCGTGCTGAACGTCCTGCTAATGGTTTGCTGGATCGTTCTGCTTGCCCAGCAGGGGTCCTGGAGTTTCCTGACGGTCGGGACCTTTCTCTTTGCGCTGATTCTGATCGGCTTACTGCTGTATCTGGTCGTCACCATCAAAGAAGTTCGGGTGAACCAGCGGCAGGCCAATTTTGTTGATGCGGTCACGCACGAACTCAAGTCGCCCATTGCCGCATTGCGGTTGTATCTGGAAACATTGCAGATGCGGGAATTGGCCCGCGACCAGCAGGTTGAGTTTTTCGGCGTGATGGAGACCGAACTGGAGCGGTTGGACCATCTGATCGACCAGTTGCTGGAGGTGGGGCGGCTGGATGCAATCGGCCAGCAGCACGACGCCGAAGACATCCCGATGGAGTCGCTGTTACGACGGTGCGCACGCAACGCCGCCATCGGACATGACTTTGTGGTGGAGGATGTCTTCGAATTCGACGTCCAACCGACGATTGTCCATGCCCGTCGAATTGTATTGGAAATGATTTTCGGAAACGTTCTCGACAATGCGGTCAAGTACGCAGGTACGCCTCCGACCGTTCTGGTACGCTGCCGCGGGATCAGCGGGGATCGAGTTCGTGTCGTCATTCGCGACAACGGAGAGGGGGTTCCCAGGAGAATACGTCGGAAGATCTTTCGCATCTTCTACCGAGGGGGAAGTGAACTCGAACGCCGACGAAAGGGAACTGGCTTGGGATTGTACATCGTCCGCAGCCTGGTCCATCTTTTGAAGGGGACGGTCGAGATGCGCGAGCGGGAGGATGGTCGCCCGGGTAGCGATTTCATTGTGGAACTTCCGGGAAGAACGCAATCATGAGAGTCCTGATTGTCGAAGACGAAGCGGCACTTGCGATGGGACTGAAGTTTAACTTCGAGCAGGAAGGCTACGAAGTGACCGCCGCCAATGATGGCGTGAGGGCTCTTTCCTGCTTTCAGGAGGCCGAGCATCCGTTTGACCTCGTCATCCTGGACTTGATGCTACCGGGTAAGAGTGGCTACGAAATCTGCCAGGAAATTCGCCGGAGCGACCCAACCGTCCCCATTCTCGTTCTCAGCGCCCGCAGTCTCAGTGAAGACAAGGCACGGGCCTTTGACTGTGGAACCGACCAGTACATGACCAAGCCGTTTGCCTTGCCCGAACTCCTCAGCCGGGCACGCAACCTGATTCGACGACACTCCGGCCGGGTGACCAACGGTCTCGCGGACGTCGTCCGTTTTGGAGACGTCACTGTCGATGTCGATCGGTTTCAGCTGACGAAGCAGGGGAAGACGACCGACCTGACAACAACCGAGCTGGAGTTGTTGAAGTACTTTCTCAAGCACGAGAACCGCGTTCTGTCGCGGGCTCAGATTCTGGAGGACGTTTGGGGGCAGCGGGCGGAGATCACAACTCGAACGATCGACAACTTCGTGATGCGGCTGCGCCGGCTGATCGAAGACGATGCTTCCGATCCGAAACATCTAATCTCCGTTCGGGGGACCGGATATCGCTTCATTTCCGGGCCCGATTTCGATGGCTAAGGACGTCACTTGGGATGAAAGAAGTGTCGTAACACGTGTTCCCGGAGGGAGATGTGTTCGTGACAGAACTTTGACAAAAGTTTGACGGCCGTCTGACACCGAAATTCGCCATTCTCTGTATACTTCTCGCAGAAGTCGACC
>CALJUK010001058.1 GCA_937975745.1 uncultured Planctomycetaceae bacterium
TGCATTGTCCGTGTTTTGTACTCTCGCTGCGCACGGCTGCTTTCGGCGTGCCGTGTCGGTGCGCAGCCCGGTGTTCGACGGCACGCGGTCCGGTTGTGTGAACAGTTCCCGCAAGCCGACTGGGAGTCGGATTTCCGTCGCCTCGTCATCGATTCCGACGCGATGGTTCGCCTGCAAGTGGCATACACGCTGGGTGAAATGAACGCACCGTGGGTGGCCGAGCTGCTCTGTATTCTTGCCGATCACGATGGAAACGACCCCTACATGCTGGCGGCTGTGACCAGCTCGATTCACAACGGAATCCTGAAGACGGTCTTTGCCGAGGTGATCCGCGCGAGGGAAGCCGGGCGCGAATCTCTGCGGCTGCGATTGCTGAATCAACTTTTGAGGCAGTCGGCTGCGTCAGGGCAGAGTGAGTTGTTAGTGGAGGCACTCGATCTGGCTGTGGCAGATCCAGAGACACAACCTGTCCCGAACCGTCTCGACTTATTGGCCCGGACGCTGGACGCGGTCGAGACTCTGCCGAATCGCGGGGCGACCTTTCAAGCCACGAAACTCAACAGCCGGCAACGCCAACTGGTGAATGAGCAGATTCATCTGGCGCGCGAGATGGTGCAGTCGGAGAGTCTCGACACGCCGTCTCGCGTGGTCGCCGTCCAGCTGCTTCTGCGAACTCCGGACGAGGAGCGGGATGATCTCGCAATCGTTGTACGGTTGTTGCATCCCCGGACTCCGCCGGAAGTCGCGCAGGCGCTCGTCGATCGCGTCTCCGGTTATCAATTACCATCGATTGCCGATGCATTGCTGGCTGGTTGGCGGTCTCATAGCCCGGCATTGCGTTCCCAGATCCTGACGGTGATTGCCACGCGGCCGTCCTGGATTGCCTTGTTAGCCGAGCGTCTGGAATCTGGTGAACTCCCCCTGGCCGCGATCGATCCGGTGACGCGTCAGAGACTGCTGACTACGAAGAACAGCGACCTGCGAGCCCGACTGTCGCAGCTGTTCGACTCGGCGACGTCTGCCGATCGCGGACAGGTGCTCGATCAATTCCGTTCCGCGATCGACTTGGCCGGTGACCAGACACGTGGCCAGCAGCTGTTCGCCAAGAAGTGTGCAGCGTGTCATCGATTGGGGCAAACGGGAAAGGACGTGGGGCCGCAGCTGGCGACCCTGACGAATAAATCGCCCGAAGCCCTGCTCGTGGCCATGCTCGATCCCAACCGTGCGGTCGAAGCGAAGTATTTGAATTACGTTGCGGTCACGGAAGACGGTCGGTCGCTCAGCGGTGTTCTGGCGGAGGAGACGGCGGGGAGCGTCACTTTGATCGCGGCCGAGGGAAAACGGACGACGATTCTCCGCAGCGAACTGGAGGAACTGGCAAGCACTTCGAAATCGATGATGCCTGACGGACTGGAGAAGGATCTGACTCCACAAGATCTGGCGGACGTGATTGCATTCGTCAGCCAATCAATCTCTCCATAAGCCGCATTCTGGACACCTGGTCCAAGAGGAGCGAAACGCCGGAGTAGCGGACATTTTCGGCGTTTCAAGTCATTTCACGTTAATCGTCCGGCGCAAGGTTGCGGGGGTATCCGAAGCGACTGTGGCTGAGGCTGGGCTCGCTTCAGATGGCGGGTTGCTCTCGACGGCGATGGACGAGCGAATAGACGCACGGCACGAGAATCAGCGTCAGGACTGTGGAGACGATCATGCCGCCGAGCAACGCCCGCGCCAGGGGAATCATTGCTTCGTTGCCGGGCGCGAGCTGGAACGACAATGGCAACATTGATACGACGAGTGTCAGTGACGTCATGAGAATGGGACGCAGGCGGACCTGGGCGGCCGACAGGGCAGCATCTCGCGGTGAGAGGCCGTCCGCTCGCCGGCGATTGGCAAACTCCACGAGCAGAATGGAGGTGTTGACGACGACTCCAATCATCATCAATGTTCCCATCAACGATTGGATGTTGATGTAGGTATTCGTCAGATACAGAATACTCAGGACCCCGCCCAAGCCAAGGGGGACGGCCAGCATGATGATTAGCGGGTCGACGAAGGAGCGGAACTGCGCCATCAGAACGAGGTAGACCAGCACTCCGGCGACAGCGAGACCGACACCCAGCAGATTCGTGCCGGAGTGCATTGTTTCAACGGGGCCTCGAATCGAGACGGAGACGCCATGCTCAAAATCCAGCTCTGCCAAAGCCCGCCCAACGTCACGACCGACAGAGCCGAT
>CALJUK010001059.1 GCA_937975745.1 uncultured Planctomycetaceae bacterium
AATGGGCCTACGAGGACGAACGTGTGATCGTCAGCGGGGATACGGCCAATGACCTCGCCATGTTTCACAACGGATTTCGAGGCGTGGTCGTGGGGAACGCACACCCCGAGCTGAGGCGACTCGACTCGCCCTCCGTCTTCAAGGCGTCCCGCACGCACGCCGGCGGCGTCCTCGAAGGTCTGACCCACTGGCTCGACGTCTGAGTCGACAGCCGTCACCTGTCCGGGATTTTAGCCCGACTGCGATGAGTCCAGCGGGACGACCTCGGTGGCCTCGCGCGTCTGTCCGGCAAATGGCCCGCTGCTCCAGCATGTGGTGAGATTTCTGCAGAACATGCCGATTTCCGGCCGGAAAGCGTGCTGCGGGCGAACAGCGAGAGAACGCGATTGCTGGACTGGCAGGATTTCCGTAGAACCCGCGTGCTCGCGTCACAAGGTGGGGGGCCGCATGCCCTTCGCGAACGTCGCAATCTCCATCAACAAGGACGGCCGATGCTCGACGTGCTGCTGATTACCTGGCATGGAATCCACGAGTTGGAGATCTTCCCCGGCCTTCCCGACACGGGCGGCCAGAACATCTACGTGCAGAACATGGCCGAGCAGATCCACGACGGCTACGGCTGCCGGGTCACGATCCTCAACCGAGGCGGCTTCGTCCATCCCTACACCGAACGGATGCGCGTCGGGACGATGAAAGATCCCGAACGGGAGTTGTACGTGATGCATGTCGGAGACGACATTCCGGCGTTCGTTCGCAAGGAATATCTCACCGGCGCGCTCATTGAGGACGCGGTCGAGGCAGTGATCCAGCAGTTCCCACAGGACTACCGGCCCGATCTGATCATCTCACACTTCTGGGACGGAGGTCTGATGGGCGACTACCTTTCTCGGCACTTTCCCAATGCCTGCCACGTCTGGGTTCCGCACGAACCGGTCGGTGTGAAAAAGGCGCCTCTCACTGACGCGGAGCAGGAACGACATAGCATCTTCATCCGGGAGCGCTACGAAGCGCGTGTTGCGAAAAACGTCGACTTCATCGGCGCCACTTCGTCGCTCGTTCGCGACGACGTGATGCAGAGCTACCAGGATCGTTACGCGGACAAGATTATCGATGTCTATCCCGGGGTCGACGTTGAGCGCTTCCATCCGGTGAACGGTGACACCGTCACCGGTCAGGCGGCCCGCGAGTATGCCGACTATCTGGGTCTGCCTGCGGAACTCTTCCGGCGACACCACATCTGCGAGTTCGGTCGCTCCGACGCCCTGAAGGACAAGGACCAGGCGGTCGAGGCGTTCGCTTTGGTCGCGCGCGACGTCGACGACATCACCATGTTCCTCAACCTTGACGAGGAGATGGAACCGGAGATGGCCGCGCGGATCCACACCATCATTCAACGGGAAGGGTTGCGTGATCGGATCCACATCTTCAGTCCCCAGGATCTGCCGCAAAACGGGAACGGATCAGAGATCCTGCCGAGCCTGCTCAGAACAGCTCGTGTCTTCCTCACCATGTCAGTTATGGAGGGTTTCGGAATGGCCGCCTGCGAAGCCGCCGCCAGCGGCGTTCCTGTGGTCGGAACGGATCTCATCCCGGTCGTCGCACATACGATCGCCCCGGCCGGAGGCGGTGTCGTCGTCCCCGGCAAGGACCCGCGGGCGGCCGCCGACGCCGTACTGCACTACCTCCGTATGGACCAGGGGGAATGGGATGAGTGCTCCCGCAAGGCCTACGAAGCGGTCATCCCCCGTTTTACCTGGAAGAGAATCGTCGGCGATATGCTCCAGCAGATGCAGGACCGCGGGCACGATCCGCTCAAGTGCGGTTGATCATCGCGAGGATCGATCGAACAAGCGGATCGAGAACAGGGTGACCGACCCCGAACAAGCTCACCACCGAGGCACTCACACCGGCGAATGAACCGGCAAGCTGGTGGACGGCAGATCCGTGTCCTGTGACAAGGTAGCAGGACAACGGGACCGTCATGCCTGTACCAAGCTCGACTGCAGCGGACGATGCTCCGCGTCATCGGAGTAATCGCGCGTAACCATGCAGCATCTAGCTGCCTTGTGAGCGGCGGAATTGATCTTGAACGACAACCTCGCATGACGTTGCGCCGGCGTGTTCGCTGCTCATCGAGAGTCACCTGGGCGGCAAACTGTAGCATCCATTACCGCCCAACTGTCGCGTTCACATCAGAAGCTGTCATTCCTTGAAGTCGGTCTTGTCCATGCTGTACGCCTTCAACTTTCGAAGCAGCGTCCGGCGACTGATTCCTGCTTGTGCGGCTGATTCGGCAATCCTGCCGTTGTTGGCCCGCAGCAACGCAAAAAGATAGCGGCTCTCAACGTCTTCAATGACAGGCTGGAGGTTGTCTGCCAGAGTTCTCGCAAGGTTGATCGCATCAACTTTGGCACTGAGGCTGTCGACGCGCGTGCTGGACACCGATTGCCTCGTCTCGTCCTCGGACTGGAGGATTCGTCCAACATCATTCGCCGTGAGCCGCTTACGCGTCGACGCCAGAACGGTCCGTTCCGCAAAGTTCTGCAGTTGACGAACGTTTCCGGGCCAATCAAACATCGTCATCGCGTCGAGAAACCCGTCGCTGAACTTCGGCGCTTCAGTTCCGTAATGGCTCTTTAACTTTTTGACGAAGTGACCGAATAGAAATACGATGTCTTCCGGGCGTTCGCGGAGCGGCGGAATAGTCATGCGAATCACGTCAAGCCGGTAGAACAGGTCTTCGCGAAATCTGCCTTCCGCAACCGCCTCATCGAGAGGTACATTCGTCGCAGCGACGACACGAATGTCGACTGCGATTTCTTCATGTGCTCCGACGGGACGAATTCTCTTCTCCTGCAGCAGCCGCAGGAGATTCACTTGCACGTTGTCCGGCATGTCGCCGATTTCGTCCAGGAACAGCGTCCCTTGGTCGGCGTGCCGCACCAGCCCTTTCTTTTCTCGGGTCGCACCGGTGAATGCACCTTTAATGTGTCCGAACAGTTCAGATTCAATCAGTTGTTCCGATATGCTGCCGCAGTTGCATGCGATGAACCGCCCCTTCCGCCCTGATTGACGGTGAATGGCCCGCGCCAATAACTCCTTTCCGGTTCCGGTCTCGCCGACAATCAGTACAGTGGCATCGGCGGGAGCAATACGTGCGCAACGATCAAACATGTCCCACATGGCGTCGCTACGGCTGAGCAGCGACTCAAAGCGGGAAGATCGCATTCGCTGCGCTGCCAGTTGATGCACCTTGGGGAGAATCTGCTGATCGTCAAGAAGCCGATTCGCGGCGTCGACCAGTCCAGACAGCGACGTGCCGATGATGACGTCGCGCGCGCCCGCGCGAAATGCATCACCCACGAGGCGACCGCTTCCACGCGGCGCCCACACCAGCACGTCTGTCAGCGGCAGCGACGATCGGACAAGTCGAACCACCTCGGCCGCACTCGCATCCGGCACGAAGTCAGCCTCGCAAACAATCAGACCGGGTGGCTTTGCGGACTTCTGCTCAAACAGTTGGGCTGGTGATGTCACCGGAGACACTTCCCGATCAGACGCACGCAACGCGTCGCAGACCGACTCGGAGCCCAACACGGCTACGGACAGGTCACTCTTCATCTGGCTGATCTGACACGGCGTGAACGACGACCACTCATGGGACAGAACTGTCCCAAAATCAGTCGCATCGCACAATGGGACAGGCATGTCTCGTCAAATGGTCGGGCAGTGTCTCAACGAGCATCGAGGAGCCGCTATCCGACCAATGGCATGTTCATTGCTCTCCTCAACGTCGGACAAGGCGTCACCAAAATCTTCCACGAAAATGAGTTCATGATCCCCATTGTTTCACTCCTTGTTGTGATTGTCGTTTCGCTGCTGATCGTACGCGTTGCCACTGTTTCGCTGACGCTGACCGGTCTCTCACACCAACTGGCGAGATTTCAGGCGCGCTCGGCCTTCACCGGAGCGGGCTTTACGACCGGTGAATCCGAGCAGGTTGTCCAGCATCCAGTGAGGCGGCGCATCATCATGCTGTTGATGTTGCTCGGTAACGCAGGAATCGTGACAGCCGTGTCGTCACTGATTCTCTCGTTCACCGGCAGCGGTGACTCGTCCTCGGCGAGTGCGATGTGGGCGCGGATTGCCGTGCTCGGTTGCGGGCTGACCGGCCTGTGGTGCCTCGCTCACAGCCGTGTCGTCGACCAGTGGCTTTCAGAAGCGATCACCTGGGCACTTCGCAAGTGGACGGACCTGGAAGTGCGTGACTACGCGGGACTCCTGCATCTGTCCGGGGATTACGCAGTTGTCGAATTGCAGGTCGAGCCCGAGGATTGGATGGCAAATCAAAAGCTATCTGCGTTGAAACTCTCTGATGAGGGTGTTCTTGTCCTTGGAATTGAAGCGGCCGACCGCAAGTACATCGGTGCACCTCGCGGAGAGACCTGTCTGTCTGCCGGTGATACGGTGCTGATGTACGGACCGCGCGCCGTACTGGAAAACCTCGACGAGCGTCGTGCGGGCAGTGAGGGGAACTGGGAGCATCACAAGGCCGTCGAACAGCAGCTTTCAGCGGAATGCCAGGAGCAGAATCGTCACACCCCGCAATTGGAAGCGGCGTCGTTCTGACCGAAGAATTGGAAATCATGCCAGCCTATGTCGTTTCTGCAGAAGATCATAGCAGTGCTGC
>CALJUK010001060.1 GCA_937975745.1 uncultured Planctomycetaceae bacterium
TTGCACTGACTGCGGCGGGCCGCTTCGCGCGCCTGTTGGACGGCCGGAAGCAGCAACGCGATCAGGATCGCGATGATGGCGATGACGACCAATAGCTCGATCAACGTGAAACCGCGACGCGGACGAGTTGACATGTGTGTTTACCTCCAGAAACAACTTGAAGATTAAAGCAAGTGTGTAACTTAGATCACTAAGTCATGTTCGGTTCCCAAAAGCTCGGGACACCGAGGTTGCGCGACAGATGACATAAATCGGCTGGCGTGGTACTGCACCAATGAGACGGCAACAACGCAACCCAACCACTGTAGTCGAAATGGCCACTGCAGTAAATAAGTGAGAATACCGCTTTTGGGGGCTGGACGAACACTCCTGCCCGCGTTGACGAATGTCGCCCAGGTAGCGTTTGGGTGTATAGTTGTAAGGAGACGCCCGACGGCAACAACTCGATGTCGGTCGGGGTTTGGTGAATCCCTGAGTTAAGGTTCACCGGAACGTGTCCGCGGTGTGTGACGGCCGGCTGATCGTGGATGATGACGGCGTTGGAAGCGTAGTGCTGAGCTTCGAGCTGGCCGAACCACTCCCGGGCAAAACAGGCGGTGTCGTCACCTTCCAGGCCCGCGTGAAGTAGGGCCAGTCTGCGAGACGGCTTACTTCGACTGCAAGTCGAAGTTGAACTCGTTCGCCCCTTCAACCACCGTCGCCGTCAGTGTCGACTTGGAGTTGTACTTGGCCGGGACGGTTTCCGTTCCCTGCATGCCGAGGGGATCCTCTTCGTCGTTCTGGGTGGAGATCCGCACGACGTGGTTTCCCAGGACGGCTCCCTTCTGGTTCTCGATGTAGACCAGTTCGTAGCGGCCGTCGGCATTCGTGACACCGGCGGATGGGCGGCCATTCTCACTGAAGAACTGCACCGAGGCGCCTGCCAGCGGTTCGCCGTCCATCGTGACGACACCCGCGACGGGGGCAATTTTGGGCTGGTCGGAGGCTCCACCGCCACAACCGGTCAGGAACATTGTTGTCGAGAGAATGGTGGTACCTGTGAGGAGGGTTCTCAGCAGATTCATCGTCTGATTCTTCCAGCTGGTTTTTTGCGAAGACGAGAAAAGCAGCCAGATGTGCAGAACACATCTGGCTGTGGATCGATCATTCAGCGCTGTTTCGAAGACGAGAACCAGTTTCAAAACCGGTTGGTGACGAGTATTCGGCCAGCATTCACAGGACGAAGACGAAGCACACAGAGGTTTCGGAACCGCTTCTAGAATTCTCCGATGACGTTCCCGTCCTTCGGATTGTTCAACCGAATGTACGTCGTGCCGTCAACATTCTCCGACAGGAAACGAACAGAGCCATCGGCCAGAGCAATGTGAACTCCCCCTTCGTGCGCGCTGGAGAGAGCAAATCGGTGCGAGACAGGTCGTTTGCCGCCGTTGATTAAGTCGTGCACATTGGTGTCAATGAAGTAGACATCCTCATTGAGCAGGCCCGGCTCCCAGCCCGTGGTCGAGGTCCGGGGCCCGATCCAGAGTTTTCCCTCGTAAGGGCAGGGAGTGCCGGCGCAACTTCCCGTTGTGCCCGTCTCATTCTTGGTTGTGACCTCGCCGATCAAAATCGTGTTGGTCGTCCCGTCTGTGATGTCACGAATTCGCAGCTTCGAATTACCGCCCAACGTGGTCCGCTCATTTGCGTAGTTGCTTTTGCCGAAGCTCCCTTTGTCGGTATTGATGCCCCCCATGGGGTCTGACGGGCAGTTGTAGACGTTCAACACAATCTTGGAGGAGGCAATTCCGCCGGAGACAATCTTGTGCCAGTTGTTGGCGAAGTTGTTCGTCTCGGTCCCAATCTGGTTATACAACGGCGCCTGATCCAGGAATGGAAGGACCATCGTTCCCCAGCCGAGTCCGTTCCGGTTGGTGGCTTCCGAATCGTCCGATGCCGTCGAACCCGTTCCGTTCACGCACGAACCACCAGACAAGCAGGTTTCGTTGTCGATCCAGCCAGGGGGAAATGTCCGGTGGGTGTCATGGTAGTTGTGGAATGCCAGGCCAATTTGCTTGAGGTTGTTCTTGCACTGACTGCGGCGGGCCGCTTCGCGCGCCTGTTGGACGGCCGGAAGCAGCAACGCGATCAGGATCGCGATGATGGCGATGACGACCAATAGCTCGATCAACGTGAAACCGCGACGCGGACGAGTTGACATGTGTGTTTACCTCCAGAAACAACTTGAAGATTAAAGCAAGTGTGTAACTTAGATCACTAAGTCATGTTCGGTTCCCAAAAGCTCGGGACACCGAGGTTGCGCGACAGATGACATAAATCGGCTGGCGTGGTACTGCACCAATGAGACGGCAACAACGCAACCCAACCACTGTAGTCGAAATGGCCACTGCAGTAAATAAGTGAGAATACCGCTTTTGGGGGCTGGACGAACACTCCTGCCCGCGTTGACGAATGTCGCCCAGGTAGCGTTTGGGTGTATAGTTGTAAGGAGACGCCCGACGGCAACAACTCGATGTCGGTCGGGGTTTGGTGAATCCCTGAGTTAAGGTTCACCGGAACGTGTCCGCGGTGTGTGACGGCCGGCTGATCGTGGATGATGACGGCGTTGGAAGCGTAGTGCTGAGCTTCGAGCTGGCCGAACCACTCCCGGGCAAAACAGGCGGTGTCGTCACCTTCCAGGCCCGCGTGAAGTAGGGCCAGTCTGCGAGACGGCTTACTTCGACTGCAAGTCGAAGTTGAACTCGTTCGCCCCTTCAACCACCGTCGCCGTCAGTGTCGACTTGGAGTTGTACTTGGCCGGGACGGTTTCCGTTCCCTGCATGCCGAGGGGATCCTCTTCGTCGTTCTGGGTGGAGATCCGCACGACGTGGTTTCCCAGGACGGCTCCCTTCTGGTTCTCGATGTAGACCAGTTCGTAGCGGCCGTCGGCATTCGTGACACCGGCGGATGGGCGGCCATTCTCACTGAAGAACTGCACCGAGGCGCCTGCCAGCGGTTCGCCGTCCATCGTGACGACACCCGCGACGGGGGCAATTTTGGGCTGGTCGGAGGCTCCACCGCCACAACCGGTCAGGAACATTGTTGTCGAGAGAATGGTGGTACCTGTGAGGAGGGTTCTCAGCAGATTCATCGTCTGATTTTCCCAATTGCTTTTTGCCAAGTTAAGAAAAGCAGCCAGATGTGCAGAACACATCTGGCTGCGGAGGATTCGTCAAAGAACGCTCTGGCGTACGAGATCGCGCTGCGTTTTCTGTCGCGGGTTCTGGACGGCTCAAACTGCCTGATTCGCAGGCCATTCGGCGTCCAAATGCCGCCACAGTTCTCCGCAATGCGTACTAGAATTCTCCGATGACGTTCCCGTCGTTCTCGTCATTCAGCCAGAGGTAGGTGTTCGTGTCGACGTTTTCTGACAGGAAGCGGACAGCACCGTCGCCCATCAGAATGTGAACTCCCCCTTCGTGAGGACTCGACAGGCTGAACCGGTCGGAGACGGTTCGTGTTCCACCATTGATGAAGTCACTTGCACTGGCGATGTAGTAGACATCCTCGGCAATGAGACCCCGTTCCCAGCCCCAACTCGCCGTCCGGGCACCGATCCACAACTTGCCGTTGAACTCATCACACACCGTTCCGCCACAACTCCCAGATGTGCCGGTTTCGTTTTTCGTTGTGACTTCGCCGACGATGATTGTGTTTGATGTTCCGTCCGTGTAGTCCCGAATTTTGATCTTCTTGTTTGCGTAAAAATGCGTCCGTTCGATGGCATAGTTACTTTTGCCGAAGTTCCCTTTGTCAGTGTTGATGCCATCCATGGGGTCTGATGGGCAGTTGTACGCTGGGATCACCGTCGTCGATGACGGAATGAATGTGCTGCCGGTGTACCCGATGTGCCAGTTGTTGGCGAAGTTCGAAGTCTCTGTTCCGATCAGATTGTACAACGGAGCCTGATCCATGTAGGGAAGGATCATGGTGGCCCAGCTGAGGCCGTTCTTGTTGGCCGCTTCGGACGCGTCTCCGACGGTCAAGTCACCGTCGATCCAGCCCGGCGGGAAGACACGGTGCGTGTCGTGATAGTTGTGATACGCCAGGCCAATTTGCTTGAGGTTGTTCTTGCACTGACTGCGGCGGGCCGCTTCGCGCGCCTGTTGGACGGCCGGAAGCAGCAGTGCAATCAGGATCGCGATGATGGCGATCACGACCAATAGCTCGATCAATGTGAAACCGCGACGCGGACGAGTTGACATGGTAACTCCTCATAAATCAGGGATCGAAACGGATAAATGACACGCAATCGCACCACCGCGACAGTCGCGGACAATGAGCGACATCACGGGAAAGCCGGCGGAGAAAACACTGGAAGCCGGCGACAGAGCGAGTCGGCCGAGCAAAGAGTCGCGAGGTGAAAGGTTGTACGAATGAAACCCGCAAAAAAGAGGGTAATAGGTCAAAATGCCTATGTAAACCGGTGGATGTGTATAGTGCTTTGCTTGGGCGGGGGGGGTTGGCGCCGACTTGAGGCATCCACTATATTCTCGCAAGCGAATATGAGCGGATCTCTCAAACAACTCGATGTCAGTCGGGCCTTTCGGGCGCTGTCCGACGGGACGCGGCTGAGGATCCTCAATCTGCTGCGCGAGGGGGAGCTCTGCGTCTGCGATCTGATCGCTGTCCTCGACCTGCCACAACCGACCGTCTCGCGACACTTGGCCTACTTGAGAAAGACGGGTCTGGTTCTGGTTCGTACCGAAGGACAATGGCATTTTTACCGTTTGGCGGATCCGACGGGTGAGTTCCACCAGAACTTGCTGCGGAGTGTGGCGGCTGCCGCAGGACATGTCCCCCAACTGGCCAGCGACACCGACCGTCTCAGGCTTGGGCCACGCTCGAATTGTTGCGACTGAGTCGAATGGCCACAGCGACCCTCCCGGGTTTGACTGCCGCCAGTACATCTGCATAAGCGAATATAACTCCAACAGGAGCGACCACAATGAGCGATGCGACCTCGGACGGAGCGGCCTGTGAGACTGGCAGCGGCGGAATGGGATTCTTCGAGCGGTATCTCACCGTGTGGGTTGGGCTGTGTATCGTGGGTGGCATCGTGCTGGGGAAGGTGGCTCCCGGCCTGGCCCGCGCGCTGGATGATATGTCGCTGACTGTCAACAACGCGCCTGTTGTCTCCATCCCCATTGCCGTCTGCCTCTTCTTCATGATGTATCCCATCATGGTGAAGATTGACTTCACCGAAGTGTGGCGGGCGGGCAAGGCGGTGACACCGGTCGGGCTAACGCTGTTCCTCAACTGGGCCATCAAGCCCTTCACGATGTATGCGATCTCGGTGTTTTTTCTGGGAAACCTGTTTCTGGGATTCATCGGGCCCGACGCGGTCGATTACGTGAAACCTCCGCTGGGACTCGATCTTCCCGTCGATGCCGAGTACGGAGCCGGCAAGGTCGTCCTGGTCGATGGAATGAAGATGCTGCAAGTTCCCCTCTGGCGGAGCTATCTTGCGGGCTGCATTCTGTTGGGGATTGCCCCTTGCACGGCAATGGTCCTGGTGTGGGGTTACCTGGCGAGAGGGAATGACGGGCATACGCTGATCATGGTGGCCGTCAATTCACTGACGATGATGTTTGTGTACGGTACGCTGGTTGGAGTCCTGCTGTGTGTCGGCAAGCTGCCTGTCCCGTGGCAGGCGTTGGTCCTGTCCATCGCCGTCTATGTCGCGTTGCCCCTGGTGGCCGGCTATTTCTCGCGCAAATGGCTGATTGCGGCGAAGGGAGAAACCTGGTTCCGGGAGAATTTTCTGCATCGCCTGACGCCGATTACCATTACCGCGCTGTTGGTCACGCTGGTGCTCCTGTTTTCGTTTAAGGGAGACGTCATTCTGGCGAACCCGGCCACGATTCTCTGGATCGCGATCCCGCTCTTTCTGCAGACGGTCCTGATCTTTGCGCTCGGCTATGTTCTGGCCAAGCTGTGCGGGCTGAGTTACGAAAACGCGGCACCGACGGCCATGATTGGCGCTTCGAACCATTTTGAAGTCGCGATTGCGACGGCTGTGATGTTGTATGGTCTTTCGTCCGGGGCTGCCTTGGCGACAGTCGTGGGAGTCCTGATTGAAGTTCCGGTGATGTTGATGCTGGTCCGGTTTTGTGTTCGGACTCAGGGCTGGTTTACCCATGCCAACGACCCGCACTCGGGCGACCCGGGCTCCGCGTTGACTGCCGACGGTTGATTCCGCAGACACGACATCGCACGCTGTCGCGTTGTCATCCTTCTTCCAGGGTTTTCCGCATGACACAACGAGTCCTGATTCTCTGTACGGGCAATTCCTGTCGTTCTCAGATGGCTGAAGGTTTCTGGAACAAGCTGGGTGCCGGAAGCTGGCGGGCCGACTCGGCCGGGTCCCGTCCCGCCGGGTACGTTCACCCTTTGGCGATCGAAGTGATGCGGGAAGCGGGCATCGATTTGTCGGCAAGTTGCAGCAAACACG
>CALJUK010001061.1 GCA_937975745.1 uncultured Planctomycetaceae bacterium
GACCGAGTTGAAGCCGTTTATTGCCACCAAAATTGCCACCAACGTCGACGCCCCCGTCGCCATCACCTACTCGCCGGACGGCAAGCAACTGGTGATCGGTCAGATGGGCGAAGTGAATGTCCCGGGTGACAGCCTGCTGACCTTCTACGATCCCAAGTCGGGGAAGTTGACCAACAGCTACAAGACCGACCTGTCGGACATTGCGGGTCTGGCCTACAGTCCGACGACTGGCAAACTGTACGCCGTCGATTTCGCCTGGGCCGAACCCGACAAGGGGGGCCTGTTCGAACTGGTGATCGACGGTGATGCCGTGAAGTCGACCAAGATTGTCGGGCTCGACAAGCCGGCTGCTTTGGCCTTCGACAAGGCGGGCAAGTTGTACCTGGCTGTCTTCGGCAGCGGTGAAGAAAACGCCGAAAAGTCGCCCGGCACGCTACAGGTGATCGACGCTGGCCTGTAATCCGAACTGTCCAGCAGGCAATCCGCGAGCTCTCCCAGCCGGGAATGTCCCGGCCGCGCTTGCCTTCCAGGCAGTTGCCACAATAAATACCTCGATGCCGAGACGGCATCCGAACCCGCCCCCTGGCCGTAGCAGGCCGGCCGGCTCAGTCTCCACCAACCAACGGCGGCCTTCCCGGGTCGCGTTTCCGAAACTCTTGCTGAGAAAGAATGCAGTACGATGACAGTCAAGGTAGGACAACCTGCACCCGAGTTCGAAGTCACAGCCTACGATCGCACCATGGACGGCACCGACGATCAATTCAAAACGGTCAAGCTGGCGGATTACAAAGGGAAGTGGGTCTGTCTGTACTTCTACCCACTCGACTTCACATTCGTCTGCCCGACCGAGATCGTCGAGTTCAACAAGGCCCTCGGCGATTTCCAGGATCGCGATTGTGAAGTGCTGACGGCCAGCACCGACAGCCAGTATTCCCACAAGGCCTGGTGCGATGCCCACGAAGATCTGGCCGGCATGAAGCACCTGATGCTGGCGGACACCGCTCATAAGTTGTCACAGGCTTACGACGTGCTCGAACCGAACAAGGGCATCGCCTATCGTGGCGTGTTCCTGATCGACCCCAACGGCGTGGTACGCTGGCTGGCCATTCATGATCTGGGCGTCGGCCGCAATGTCGGCGAAGTGCTGCGTGTTCTCGATGCACTGCAAACCGACAAGCTCTGCCCCTGCAACTGGAAGAAGGGGGAGGCGACACTCAACTAGAATCCCGTTCCGAAACCGGATGGTGGCGAGTCTTCGGCCGGCATTTTCAGGATGAGGACCGAGCACACCGAGGTTTTGGAACCGCTTCTCAACGGGTCGCCACGTCGCGGACAATTGGCATGGGCAGGCTGCCTCGTGGGGTAGCCTGCTCTTTTCGTCTCCCCGCCGTTTTTTGTCTCACCGTGGAGATTGAACCAGAAGGAGGTACTCATCATGCCCCGGATCGCACCCCTCCCCGTCAGCGAGGCGACAGACAAGGCCGAGCAGACCTACGGCCGCATTCAAGAAATGTTCGGGGATCAGACGATCCCGGAGCCGTTCCTGTACTACGGTCGCGTTCCCGCGTTCCTGCAGGACTTCTACATGAACTTCAAACGGTTCGTGCGGGGCGAGGGGAAACTCTCTCCCCAAAGGCGGGCCGTCATTGCGTTGGCCGTCTCGGCTCACTTCCGCTGTCAGCTCTGGACGGACTACTTCGTCGAGTATTGTCGCGATGTTGGCTTGGAAGAATCGACCGTGGCCGAGGTCTTTGCTGTCGCCGCGACGAACAACATGTACAACGCGTTCTTCAAGTTTCGGGATATCAGCGGCAGTTCGATCTTCGAAGGGATGTCGGTCGGCTTGCGTGCTCACACATTCGCCAACACGTCGCTGGACGAGGCGACCGTGGAACTGCTCAACATTGCGATCAGCGATCTGAATGCCTGCAAGCCGTGCACCTCCGGGCATGTCCAGGCCGTACGGGATATGGGTGTCAGCGACGACGAGATTCTGGAAGCAATTCAGTGTGCCGCCACGATGGCCGCCGGCGCTCACTTCCTGAACTCGATCGACGCGTAGCGAAGACACCCCAGTGTCGCTGGGCACGTCGACACGGTCGCGATACAGGCATGTGACGACATTCAGCATTCGACACGGATACCCCGCACGGATAACTGGTCGAGCAACGTATCGACACCAACGAACTGCTCCGCGTCGATTCCCAACTGGCGGGCCCGGTCTACGTAGGCCCGAATGTCGTCCGTGTAGAAGCATTCGGCAGGAGCTGCCTCCGCGCGACGGCAGGCCTCGGTGAAGATGGCTGGGTCCGGCTTGATGGCGTGGACTTCGTACGAAAGAACCCACGCGTCGAACATATCGAAAATGTCGTAATGCTCTCGAATCCAGTCGACATGCATGGAATTCGTGTTGGAGAGCAGAACCAGCCGATAGCCTTGCCGCTTCAACTGGCGAAGGATCGGCGGCATCCGACTGTTGAGCTCGAAAATATCCGACGCGGCGCGAACCAGGCGGCTACGATTCAACGGACGTTCAGTTTGTTGTTCGATCGCGTGATGCAGTTCCAGCTCGGAGAGTTCTCCCCGGTCCCAGCGTTGCACCAGGTCCGTCTCGAACAGCATCTGCCAGACTTCTTCTTGCGAAAGGCCACACTCGGCGGCGATCTGGGCACACATTCTCTCGTGCGAAAACAGCAGCAGGACGTTCCCCAAGTCGAACAGTAACGCACGGATCACGGCGAACTCCCGGAAGTGATGGCCTAGGGACAACGATTGACGCTTACCAGGAGATCTCCTAAAGTTCAACCCGATAAGAGTTTGCCGAGATCAGATCACCTTGGATCGATCTCTGTCTGTTTGCGCGCAGGAGGCGTCGGTTCGCATGTCGATGGACTTTGGTGACGAGCAGGGTTTGGACAAGCTGACCGCTCGCGGGCGGGAGTGGCCCTGCCTGCGACAGTTTGGCGTCTTCATGGAGAACCGCGTCGGCCGCCTCCACGATCTGATGCGACATATCGAGACGCACGACCTGCGTGTCGTCGCACTCAGTATTGTCGACTCGATCGATTACGCCGTCGCCGAATTGAGCGTTGACAACACTGACAGACCTCGTGAAATCTTCTAGTTATCGAACTCTACCCTT
>CALJUK010001062.1 GCA_937975745.1 uncultured Planctomycetaceae bacterium
ACCGGCGGAAGAAATCGAGCGACTGCTGCGTTTCGGCGTCAAACCGGACGACTGTTTCGATCGGCACGATGCCCGAGAGGTTTTCTTCCAGGAACGTGTAGTCCTGCACAACAGGAGATTCAGGGGGGAAGTACCGAATGACTTTGGTTTCAGTCCGAAATCTCTGCAATCCGAACCCACAGCCGATGCAAAGGACCAGACAGGCCGCCGTCACAAACAGGCGGGCGTTGACGATGTTTCGCCCGAACAGCTCCCAAACCCGTTGGTTCTCGCTCACGCGGGCCGCAGCCGAACCAGACCAGATTTGCAGCAGCGCAGGGAGAGCATAGAGCGCCAGCAGCAGTACGAAGAAGCAGCCGACAGACGCGTAAATCCCAAAGTTGCGGACCGGTACCAAGGGGCTGGTCGCCAGCGACGCCAAACCAATGGCCGTCGTCACGCTGGCCAGCACACAGGGTTTCGATGCCATCTTGCAAGCGCGGACAATCGCCGTTCGCGGGTCTTGGGCGACGGCGTACTGCCAGTAGTGCACGACGTGTACCGCAGCCGAGACACCCAGCACAAGCATCAACGTCGGCATGACGATGAGCACCAGGTTCATTGTCCCGCCAGTCAGGGGGACGAGTGCTGTCGTTCCCAGAACGCCATACAGTGACACGAGCAGAACGATCGTTGCCAGCCGCGCGCTCTTGAGCACGACGAACGCCAGCAGAATCGACACCAATCCTGACAACGCGACAACCGACCGCTGATCCAATCGCCACAGCGGCGCTGCGGTGTTCCAGACGGCTCGGTCGACTTCCCGATTGAGCGCCGCAGCCGTGACAGGCTGACCACCCAGATGCAGACTTTCCGCAGGAATTCCGACGTCCTGGGCAGCCTGCTGGATTTGTTCCAACGCCAATTCGCGGTCGGCGACACCCGCCTCGGACAATTCGATCGACATGGCGACGGGCGAACCAATCGAGAAGAACAGGTCTTCCAGCAACAGCGGGCCCTTGGGGTTCCCAGGAGCCGGCGCACCGCGGAGACTCATCGCCAGCGTCTGAAAACGACTGACCTGAGACGACCCGGGCGCCATACCTTCCCACTGAATCCGCAAATCGTGCTCTGGGATGGGGGCCAGACCTTCGGCGGCAAGAAACAGCGGATCTTCAACATACATCCCCTCCGGCAGGTCGCCGTCAAACGGCTTAACCGGCGGGAGCATGGCAATCTTCAGATTGAGCCGCTTACGGGCCAGTTCCTGCAATTCGAACCGGGTTCGCGATTCCTGTTTGCGACCGGCTTCCGTCAGTCGGACCTTGAGGGCGCCTGTTCCGAGCAGAATCCCCTTCAGACTTTCGACCGCCTGTGGTTTCGGGACCTTATGCGAGATCATCTGTCCGAGCGCATCGTGCGGTGTGGCAACCCGGGCAATTGTGCTGGCACCGTTACGACGAACACCGTCGGAATCGACCCGCCCCAGCAATCGGCCTTTCAGCGCGGGGACACGAGGATCGGCCAGTGTGCTGCTGTCCCACGAGATGAGGATGCGGTCCTCGGCCCCGAACTGACCGTCATACCAGTCCAGAACGCGCGACTGAGCATCATCCGCGGGGAGCCACTTCCGGACATCGTTGACCAGTTCGAGTTGTCCCAGCGAACTCAACAACGGTGACGCGGCGAAGACCAGCCCCAACAACACCCAGAGTGCCACTCCATGACCCCAGGGATCGCGTTTCTCAAAGAAGTGAGTCATGCGGTTTTTCGGGTGCCTCAGGCACCGTGCTCCAGAAGCGGACTCTCTTGGACGGTCAGAGACTCTGCGAAACTCTCACGGGAAACGGCAACATCCGTGTCCGAACGAGCGATCGGCGGTCCGGCGGATCGCCGTCACCACTTGACCGGACAGGACCAACAGAACAGACAGACAGATAGATGCCCAAAACGATCACACGTACGCGACAACAGCCCCCTACGTTGATCGACATCGACATGGAACGGACTTGT
>CALJUK010001063.1 GCA_937975745.1 uncultured Planctomycetaceae bacterium
TTGGCCACAATGTCCTCCAGGCCGACAAACGTTCCGCCGCAGATGAACAGAATGTTTGTCGTATCGATCTGGATGTACTGTTGCTCGGGGTGTTTGCGACCTCCCTGGGGTGGGACGTTTGCGACGGTCCCTTCGAGCATCTTAAGCAGAGCCTGCTGGACACCCTCGCCCGAGACGTCGCGGGTGATGGAGACGTTTTGGCTGGTCTTTCCGATCTTGTCGATCTCGTCGATGAACAGGATACCCCGCTGTGCCGCTTCAATATCGAAGTCGGCCGCATGCAGCAACTTCAGCAGCAGGTTTTCGACGTCCTCGCCAACGTAGCCGGCTTCAGTCAGCGTGGTCGCGTCGCCAATTGCGAACGGAACCTGCAGTAACTTGGCCAGAGTCCGGGCGAGTAATGTCTTTCCGGAACCGGTTGGACCGACCAGGAGAATGTTCGACTTGTCCAACTCGACGTCGGTCGCCGAGTCCTCGCGGAGGACCAGCCGTTTATAGTGGTTGTGCATCGCCACGGCGAGAACGCGTTTAGCACGGTCTTGGCCGATGACGTACTCTTGCAGGTACTCGACGATTTCGCGCGGCGTTGGAATCTTGGTGAAGAGTTTCCGAGACGAACCGCGGCGACGGCGTTCCTGGTCGAGAATGGACTGGCAGAGTTCGATGCACTCACCGCAGATGTAAACGTCGTCGGGACCTTCCACCAATGGTCCCACTTCGCGGTAGCTCTTGCGGCAGAACGAGCAGTTGGCGTTCTTTTTTCCCGTCGAACCACGTTTACCCGAGTTAAAGTCGATTCCGGATGGCATCAGGTTTCCTTCAACGTTGCCGGTCTAGCAAGCTTGTAAGATGTTCAAGGCAGAACAAAATCTGCCGATGTCTGTGGCAATCGGAGACGCCCTCCAGCGAGCCCATGAACCCGACGGGACGCATTACAACCGATCGCGTGGATCGAGGTTAGAACACTTGTGAATCCAACCGTCATGTCTCCTTTATGTCTGCGAGCGAAACGGCAACCCGTTCGCCGTTTCTCGCGAACCGTCTGACCGACTCAGGCACTTTTCGGCTGCGACGCTTTCCGCTCGTCGTCGGCCGGGGCCGATCCGTTAGCAGGATTGTCTGCAGACTGCTTTAACGTCTCGTGCTGCCTGATTCGCTCGGATATCTGATTCTTGATCGATCGATACTCTGTATCAGTCAGTTCACCCTGACCATGTAACTTTCGAATTTGATGAAGCATTTCTCGGTCGGTCACCGTCGCGTCGTCATCGTCACGGAACCAGGCCCGCAGTTTCGCAATCCCCCAACCACCAAACACGCAGACGGCCAGAAGCGCCATCCACTCCCAGATTGTGGCTTGGAAAAGCTTTCCGAGAAGTGAGTGTTCGAACGGTTGCACGCGTCTGCCGGGATGCGGCCTCCACTGGGGGCGTCTGGCAGGAACTAGTCTTGCCTCTCGCGATAAAACCCATTATCCGGAGTCCGATCCAGGTGAGCAAGCCCTGAACTCCGTACTTGAATGTCGGACAACTGCGCACAGCGGATTGATTCGAATACGGACCAATTCTTCCCGACGAGGTCGGATTTCGACGGCTGTTGCGCCCATGACGCCCTGTGGGCACATTCTGCGGCCGATGCTGCCGGTATGGAGATCGCCAGAAGAAGAAATCTGGTCCGTCGCCTGACTTCCGTTTCTTTCGCGTTGATGCCACAAGAAACGGAGCATTGGCGAGTTGCGACCCGTAATAACCACGGTTTTCTGTTTCAGGTGTCGGTCGCAGTTTCAGTGCATGGGAATGTGTGCACGTGGGAAGATGTGCGCATGGTCTTCCTGACTGCGAGAAATCTGTGGCTGACGGCCGGGTTCAGGAAGTGGCCCGGATGTCGGGGCACGCGATCTCACGCTAAGACGGATCGACTGTGGAGGGCGTTTTCGCAGGCTCGCCTGTCGTTGCAGGTTATCGAATGCCAGCATAAGATAAAGACAAGCGATGTAAGTACTTCTCAGGGCTATAGCATCCCGCCGAATACGTGTTGGACGGTGAAGTTTCCCCGTAGAACGATGGTCGATTCATGGACTTCGAGCAACGACTTCAGAACGCAATCGCCCGTGGCCGACGGATTGGCGTGGCGGAAGGTCGGCAAATGGCCGAAAAGGCCATGACGGAGGAGGAACTCCGTAATCTTCATACCGGCTACCGCCTGGAGTTGTCCGAACACGTTGAAAGCTGTCTGAGACAGCTTGTTGAGCATTTCCCCGGTTTTGACATCAGTACTGTTGTCAGTGAAGTCGGCTGGGGGGCCAAAATTGCCCGGGACGACTATGACGCTGGTGGATCGACTGGGCCAGGCCGCCCGCGAAATTTGTTCAGCAGATTGGAACTCATCGTCAAGCCGTTCAACCCGTCCCACATTGTCGAGCTGGTGGCAAAGGGGACGATTCGCAATAAGGAAGTCTTCCACCGCACGCATTTCCAGATGCTCGGCCGCGTCGATGTGGACTCGTTTCGCGAGTTGATCGATCTCTGGGTTCTGGAATACGCAGAGACCTTCGCCGCACAACAGTAGTATTCAATTGTGCTTGGAGATGCTGCCAGATAGGGTTTTCCGGCCATCCTCGGCCAGTGTTGCCGAATCATCCCCTCCCCCTTTACATGCAACGACACACTGCGGAGTCCACAGCCATGAGTGACAGTCAGTCCGTCAGCCGCATCCTCGATTCGGGTATCGTTGCAATCATTCGCGCCCCGACCGGCGAACAACTCGTCGATGTCGCCAAGGCCATCTACGAGGGGGGCATCGATGTCATTGAGGTCACTTGCACCGTCCCTGGGATTCTGGAAATCATCAGCGATGTGCGGAAGGCGCTGGGGGACAAAATTCTCCTCGGTGCGGGTACCGTGCTCGACAGCGAGACGGCCCGCGCGGTGATGTTGGCTGGTGCCGAATTCCTGGTCTGCCCGACGGTCAATACCGACGTCATTCGAATCAGCAAGCGGTACGGAAAGGCGGTCCTTCCGGGGGCATTCACACCGACTGAAGTGCTGACCGCCTGGGAAAGCGGTGCCGACATTGTGAAGCTCTTTCCGGCGGAAGTTGGCGGTCCGGGGCTGATCAAGATGATCCATGGGCCACTCCCTCAGGTTCGAATTCTCCCGACCGGCGGCGTCAGTTTGGAGACCCTGCCAGCCTACATCAAGGCGGGGGCCTGTGCGGTTGGCCTGGGAAGTACGCTGGTAGAGAAGGATGCCCTCGCCAATGGCGATATGGAACGGATTCGTTCACTCTCGGCCCAGTACGTCGAACTGGTGAAGACGACCCGGCAATCAATGCGGGGCTAGCAGCTTGTTGCATAATTCCAATTTGTTTGCCACTGCAAATCAGGCAGATTGCGCCGCAAGAAGCCGCCATTTGTCGGCGCAGCACGCTCTAGTTCACATCGAGTGCGACGGTGTCGGCGTGTGGACACTCATTAGCCTGTCAAGCAGGCTGGTTACGCCGTCGTAGCCTTGTACGCTTCTGTGCAGCGCAATCGAATCTGTGCAGCGCAATCGAATGCACCCTTTCGGACACTGTAACCGACACCGTTTCGAACCAGGGGGTACGATTCGATTCGGAATGCACGCACTCGCGTCGAGACGGTCCCGACATGGTGACCTTCCCACGCGGTGATGCAAACGTGATTGCCTGTTGCCTCTCGGGTGAAAGCCGTCCGATTGCTCTCTCCTGGGATGTGTGGAACTGGGCTGATCCGTGAAATCGGCTGAAGTTGTACAACCGTCGCCGACGATACAAATCACAGAAGTGCCGTCGTTGCGGACCGGGTACGTCATTGCGCGGTTGGATCAGTCATTGTCTGGCTGTCCAAATTCTCAACTGTCGTGGGGAAGTCGTTTAATCTCACGCCAGGGGGGACGCCAGCCGGTCAGTCAGCGGCGACGGAATCAATGTGACAGACGTTCCCGAAACCGTCTTGTTCCGCGGGTGGCTTTCAGCCGGCTTGCCAACCGGAAGCCACATATCGACGCCGCAGCAACCGAATTAGACGGGTTCTAAGGCAAGGCCGATGAGGTTCGCGCGACTCCTGCTCCTGGGCGTGCTGGCGGTCTGTTTGCAGCCGTTCCAGCTTCCCGCCGCGCCGATCCGGTCGGAGGCCATCTACACCAATCGATCACGCTTTCGCATTCCGTTCCGGTTTGATCAGGCGGAAATGCAGCGGATCGGGGCTCAGGCGATTCAGTTGTTTGTCTCGGATGATCGAGGCACGCGTTGGAAACTGGTCCAGTCGGTTGGAACTCAGGCCAGCCACTTCGAATTCGAGGCTCCGTCCGATTCCGAATACTGGTTTGCCGTTCGGACGCTCGATGCCCAGAACCGCTTGAACCCGCCGGGTGACATCGTCGATGCCGGTTTGAAGGTGATTGTCGATCGTTCGGAACCGCTGTTAGAGGTCGATTTGACGCAGCCGGCACCCGGCCGTGTCAAACTTACCTGGAATGCAGCCGACGTCTATCTGGATGTTTCGACGTTGCAGTTGGATTTGATTCAAACCGGTACCGCGCAGTGGCAGCCAGTTCAGGTGTCATCGGGGCCATCGGGATCGACCAGCTGGTCGGTCCCCGAGGGAGGCCTCGTCGCAGTTCGGGCCGAAGTGCGCGATTTCGCCGGGAATCGATCGCAGTTGCAGCGACAGATCCGCATTGCCGATGTGGGCGAGACGGTTCCCCAGCCCAAGACGCCCGTCTTCGGTGAGCCGGTGGCTGAAGCCCCGACTCCCACCTTCCGGCCGCAACGAACAGCCGAGGCCGAGTCTGCCGCTCCAAGCGATCGCCGCAGTGCAGTCGAGCCGTTCCAGACATCGTCCACGTCGGCTGCTCCCACGATGATGTTGCCAGGTCCGTCCATGCGGCATCACGCGTCGGATCGCTTGCCTGTGATCAACAGTTCGGCGGGAGGCCTGACGACGATTCGAGCGAAGTCGGCCAAGGAGGAGCGGTCGGTCAACGATGCTCCGCAAGTTGCACCGTCCCAGGCTGCCGTCTCGGGGAAGGAACTTCCGATCGTCACCGATCGTGAGTCGAAACCGGGCGGTCTGGCCAGCGAACGATTGGTCAACACGACCCGCTTCGATATTCAGTATGCGGTGGAAGAGGTGGGAAGTTCTGGAGTCGGAGGGGTTGAGTTGTACGTGACCGAAGACAACGGTCGCAAATGGTGGTTGTACGGCGAAGATGCCGATGCCCGCAGCCCAATGATCGTTGATGTGCCGGGCGAAGGACGTTATGGCTTTTGCCTGCGGATCCGCAGCGGAGCTGGCTTGGCGATCGATCCACCGGCGCCTGGCGACCTTCCGGAACTGACCGTCGTCGTCGATCAGACTCCGCCACGTGTTGAATTCCTTCCGTTGGACGCGCGTGGCGCGGAGCACGCGGGCGAAGTCGTCGTCCGCTGGCGTTTGTTCGACGACAATCCGACTGAAGCTCGGGTCTCGCTGGCCTATGCCGAGCAGCCCAACGGGCCGTGGCGTGTGGTGGCAGATGGCTTGCCGAGTACGGGCAGTTACGCGTGGAACGTAGCCGTCGGTGTTCCCCCCCGAGTCTACCTGCGAGTGGTGGCGGAGGATGCTGCCGGCAACGCTGGAGAGGCGATTACCCCAACACGTGTGCTGGTTGACGTGGCTCGTCCCAGCGGACGTATTCTCGACGTGGAAGCCAACTATCCGCGTGGCGGCCTGAGACCGCGTTAAGCCGGGCGACCGCTAGAGCGCGCTGCGTTTCACTGTGGCGCGGGTTCCGGCGGCGTAAGCTGCCTGATTTGCAGGCCATTTGGCGTCCAAACGCCGCCACAGTTGCACGCAATGCGTACTAGCGGACGGTCGCGTTGGCCTCGTCAGCCTGCGGTGTTTCTTCGACCGGCTGTGACTTCGGCGGCTCGAACTTCGGTGCGGAGAGTTCTTCGTAGTCGGTTTTGGGAGCCGGTCGGCTGGTACTGCCGGCGGGACGGCTTGCCTGACTATGAGCCGATCGGACTTCGTCCTCGATCCCGCTGACACCTTTCTTGAATTCGACAATCCCTTTGCCCAGGCTGCGGGCGACCTCGGGGAGGCGTTTGCCGAACAGTAACAGCGCAATGATGCCAATGACCAGCATTTCTCCCAGTCCGGGGCTACCGAACACGAATCCAGGAATGCTAACAGAAACGCCAAG
>CALJUK010001064.1 GCA_937975745.1 uncultured Planctomycetaceae bacterium
GGCGAAGCGGTGGGACCGGTCGCTGCGGTGTATTGCGGCGGAGCGGCGGCGGGCACGGGATTTCGAACGGCTAATCCAGCAAGTTCGGCCCGATGTGGTGTATGTCAACTCGATCGTCAGCCTGGCGGCGGCGATTGCGGCGAAGAGGTCCGGCGTGCCCTGTGTGTGGCATATCCGGGAACTGTTCGACAATGTCGGGGGCGAGATGCAAATCCCGGCTCTCGGCGGTCGACGGCTGGTGAAGAGATACCTGAGGCGGTATGCCGACAAGTTGGTGGCGATTTCTCAGGCGGTCGTGGAGAACGTCATCGGCGACGACGGGAATGTGGTCATCATTCCCAATGCGGTCGCTGATGAATTCTTCGAGTTCGACCTCTCCCGAGCAGCGGCCCGCTCGGTACTGGGACTGCCGTCTGCGGGGGCGTTTATCGGCGTCCCGGGGACGCTCAGGCCGGTGAAGGGGCATTCGTTCTTCCTCAAGGCGGCCGCGCGAGTGGCAGCGATGCACCCCAGCTGCCGGTTTGCCATCACTGGCGACGGAAAGCCGACCTACCGGCAGCAACTACTGGAGGAGGCCGCCGACCAGGGGCTGAACGATCGGATCAACTGGCTTGGGACGATCAAAAACATGCCGGCGTTTTACCGGGCGTGTGACTTTGTCTGCGTGCCGTCGGTCTCCGAATCGTTCGGCCGGACGGCGATTGAAGCGTTCGCGTGTGGGACGCCGGTAGTCGCCAGCGCCGTCGGCGGGCTCAAGGAAACGATCGAAGACGGCCACACCGGGCTATTGGTGGAGTACGGCGACGTCGCGGGTCTGGCTGAGGCGATGGATCGATTGCTGGGGGAGGAAGCGCTGCGGGAACGATTGTCGGTCGCCGCGCGGTGGGATGCGGAGGAGAGGTTTAGGGAAGAGGGGTATCAGGCGGCGGTGAACGGGGTTGTGAGAGACCTGGTAGTCCAATGTGAATTGACGGGAGCGAGCGGATAGCAGCGATGTCCATGTGGCGGAACCTCAGAGGAAGTGCGATTCTTCATCTCAAGCGCGTGCGGCACCAGATGCGCATCCGAAGCGCAGCTCGATCAGAGGGCGGAGAAGAATGGACGCCCTTGTTCATCGTCTCTCAGCCGCGAACGGGAAGCACGTATCTGCAAGAACTGCTCGACTCCATCCCGGCCGTCACAATGACGGGGGAGGTGCTGAGCGTCACGCTGCCGATTGGAATACGGAGTTCGGCCAGTGCGGCGACTTCACTGGGTCACATTCAGCAATCATTGCAGGCTTTGCCTGGACGAATTCGCGGCGCGAAATTCCTGATCGACCAGATGCAACTGCACGACGTCACACTGGATCACCTCAAGCAGCACTTTCCGAACGCGAAGTATCTGATCCTCTACCGCCAGTCGATCTTGGAGGAAATCGTGTCATTTCGCGTCGCGCGCGAAACCAATCAATGGGTCGGGAGAAACGGTGCAAAGTACAAGTTCACAGGGCAGGTCCGAATCGCACCCGACGATCTGAAGAAGCACTTCGATCGTGAGCAAGAGAAATACGCCGAGGTTTTGGTGCACGACTGGCTCCGGGATTGCGCTGCAATCGTCAGTTACGAAGGTCTGGTCGAATCGCCCCAGGCCGTCTTCGAATCCACGATCTGCCCGTTGCTGGGAATTCCCCACAGCGTGGTTGCTTCGAGCATGACCAAACAAATGTCGCGACCGATGAGCGACGGTGTTGAGAACTTTGACGAACTGGAACCGCACTTGGACGCTTGCACGCTGAACCTGGAATGGGAGCCCGCCGAGGCGCATGCAAACGTCGTCTGATCGAGCGGCATTGATGGAAGCGCCCGGTTCTATGCGTGCTGCGGGAGCGGACGTTATCGTCATCGGCTACCACGGCGAGCGTTGGTTGCCGGATTGCTTGGCGACGCTGCAGGACGCTGGCGGGGACTGTAGCCGCGTGGTGCTGGTCGACAGCCCGGGCAGTGACCGTGCTTGGAACGTCCTGGCACCGCACTTGGTGGAGTGGCTTGTTTTCATGTTCGTACAGCCGGAACGGGGAACTGGCCGCAGGCGATGAAGGGCTCCGACGCCATAGAGTCTGATACGAAAAGCGAAGCGGGTCTTCTAGTCGCTGCTGAGCCACCCGCAGACATTTCGATCAAGGAATTGGAAGACGCTGCGACCCAAAAGTGGATGTACAGCCGATCTTTGGCGGCGCGTCGACTGAAGCAACAGTTCAAGAGGGGCTTGCGCAGCATTCGGGTATCACATGCCACGCCGCGCCCGCTCTTTGTGATCACGCAGCCTCGGACGGGGAGCACATTGCTGGGGGCGTATTTTGAATCTCTACCAGATGTTGTGCACGCGGGCGAAGTATTGAATCCAGCGATTCCGATCGGCCCCTCGCCGTCGGTCAGCGGCAACAGCACTGCGATTGAGCGCCATCTTCGTTCAGTAGTTCGATCGTGTAATGGGACGTGCTGTGCAATCAAATTGATGTTGAACCAGCTTGACTTCTTCAAGGTGGCGTGGAACAGAATCGAGGAGTGCTTTCCAGATTCAGTGTGGATTCTGCTTTACCGATCGTCTCTGTTACAGCAGTTCGTTTCCTACAAGGCCGCTTTGTTGAAGGGGAGTTGGAGTGGAACGAGTTATTCCGGCAAGCTGCATGTCAACCCGGATGAATTCGATTTGTGGGCACAGGATCAGGTCGTGCGCTTCCACCGGTTGTTGACTGAAGAATGCCTGACTGGACCATCCCTGGTGCTGACCTACGAGGAATTGGCGCAAGATCCACAAGGCGTGTTTTCGGATCGTGTGTGCCCGTTGCTTGGCATGCCAGCGTTGGGTGTTAGATCGAAAATGAAGAAGCAGATACGCAGCACGATGCGCGACACCATTGTAAACTACGAACAATTGGATGTGTATTTCAACGGCGAGTTTCCGACGATGGTTGTCGATGCACAACCGGCGGGCCCGAGTG
>CALJUK010001065.1 GCA_937975745.1 uncultured Planctomycetaceae bacterium
TCAGCAGGCATTCGCCAGCCGAAAACACCCCGCCCACGAAAAGAGGGGAAGAACCCAATGTTGGTTGGAGATAAGTCATGAGTGAACTGACTCCGCGAGAGATCAACGACTTCTGGCTGCGAGGAGTTCTGCCCACGGCAACACGAGCCGCCTGTGTCAGTCAGGAGGAGCTCGAACGCCTCAAGACACTTCAACGACTGTTGCGCGAGTACGAGAAGTTGCGCCAGCGAGTGCGAGACAAGTACCTGAATGGAGCCCCAGTCGTCGCGGGCGAGTTATCTCTCGAAGCCACCGAGACAGAGCAGCGGAGTTTCTCGTTTGACAGCCTGTCCGCAGTCATCGGTCCCGAGGAGACCCAGCGGCTGAAGGACCAACTCGAACCGAAGCGAGTCATTCGTCTGTCGGTCATCGACTCACCAACCAGTTCCGAATAATAGGAGTAGAACATGGTTTCTAATTTCCACAGTCCGTGCCCAGATGATGGATCAATTAGTCAAACGCCGTTAGAGCAATTTTCGGAAGCAATGCTTCTCGGATTCCTTCGCGAGGCGTCGACATTGCCAGGTCGGGGACCATCTGCAATGGCAATCATGTTGGCGAACCAATGTCGCCACTTGGACCGTCACGAGCACATTCTGGTTATGCCTAAAACCCTTCGACGTTACGGCCTGACATCCATCACTGGGTACCGGGCACTGGAGCAGCTTCGGACTGCGGGGCTTATCGAAGTGCATCGTCGGCGAGGCCAAGGACCGACCGTCACATTGCTGAAGAATACTGCGCAGCCACCAGACGTAGAGGAGCGTGAAGATGTGTAACACTAGACAATCACTCGCCGCCAAGCTCGATTGGCGGGCGGCATTTGAAGCGTTCGGTTTTGGTTCGCCGACACGTTCGTGTCTGCCGCAATCATTTGAATGCCCGCTTTGCGATTTCGGTACCCTGTCGGCAATGGACGACCACGTTTTGGGTACCGAGTGGTTCGTTTGTGGGGATTGCGACTTTGCTGGCGATCTCATCGAGTTGGTTGCGGAGCACATGGGAATCGACATCGACGATGCGATCTCTGTGCTGGATTCTCATTATCTCTTTGAGTCGCCTCCTGATACTGACCATATTGCGTCATACATCAGCCAACACATCCGCTATCGCAAACGCATCAATCACTTCTGGCAAGAATCACGTGTTCGCCCTCTGGAAAAGATTTCCGATTCAGGAATCGCCCTTCTGCGGAAATGCTCACTTGGCGACAACGTCCTGCGGCCACATTGGAGGGATCACGGAGGCCAGCTCTTTGGGGCTGCGGAGATACGCGAGGTCGAAGAGTTGTTTGCACCGTTGTCCTATGAAGACCGCGTGAGACCAAACCGAAACGGAAAGTCCTCGGTCCGACGAGGAGGCGGCCCGGGAAAGAGTCGACTGTTCGTGGGGAACACGTGGGGGGAGGTGCTGGTGATTCCGCACTACGATCTTCCCGGACGAATCATCGGATTCACGTTTATCGGCCGTGATGTGAATCCTTACGCAGGCGACATAATCTACAAACGGGCGAACATCGGCCAAACCAACCAGCGGCCCAAGGAGTCAGGAATCGCGATGCTCCCAGCGGTGCAGCCAGGGTTGCACAAGCCATTCGGGAGCACCGTCTTCATTTTTACAGATATCGTGCTGGCGATGCGGTTTCACGCGCGGTGGTTTCGTGAATCCTACCGACCACTCCCCGTCGTGGCCGTCCAGGAAAAATCGAATCTCAAGTCTCTGCATCTTCCCACTAGCCTGGAAGATCGCCGTCTCATCTTCTGCGGACCGCTGCAAGTCACCCTGCCGTTAGCCCGCCGCCACAACGGTTCCGTTTCGGATTACACCATCCCGGAAGCGGACATCGCGACACGCATCACTCGGCGTCCGCCCAACGACTTTCTCCACTTGTTCGAGGAGAACGCGCGTCCTTGGGACACAGCACTGGATCGCTTGCTGCCGAGCCTCAGCGCTGAAGAAGCACGACTATTGCTGGAACGTCTCGAAATGCCCCCAACCGAATATCGACAGATTCTTGCCATGTCGAAGCAACAGGATCGGATCGAGTCCCTGGCTCCTCTCCGTATTGGAGGCAAGAAAGTCATCATCGGTGGTGACACAGTGATCGAAAGACCAGACGGCTGGTTTGTCGAAAGTAGCGAAGAACGAATCTGCAATTATCCGATGCGGATTGATGTCGTCCGCACGACTGATTTTGGGGACACCCAGTATGAGATCACCGTGGAGTGCTCCGATCGTCCGGTGACGCTGAGAGTGACTCAACGTGAGATTCACAATGGCAATCTATTCGCGGCAGTGAATCGTCGACTCCTTCAGCAACAAGGCGAGCCGCTGATTTACCAACAAAGAAAATGGGCACGGCAATCTCTGTTTATCGCACAGGAACTCAGCGAGCCCGAGACGATCAGAGATGCGGGCAGGATCGGTTGGACAAGTGACGGAGTCCGATTTCAATTTCCGAATTTTGCGTTGTTCCACAACGGCGAAATTGATCGAGCCCCGATGGCAATCGAGCTGGACGATGGTCCTTTGCCCGCGCGTGATCTGTCACCAGCTCGCACAGATCCTCTTTGCGTGGAGCAGTTATACGACGATTCCTCCGAAAACGGGATCGTGTGGGGTTTGGCTGCATGCGTAATTCAGCACCTCACTCGCAGGCATTGTCACAGCCAACCTGCAATCGGTGTCGTCCTGGATGGAGCATACGCCCACGAAACCGGAGCCAGTGCCGCTATTGCGCTCGGATGTGGATCGGTGAATCTGGCTGCGAGACGAAGTCTGAGCATTCAGGATTACATCAGTCGGCAATGTTCGTTTCACGACTTTCCAGTCTTGATACGACTTGGCCATAATTCTCGCTTACGCATGCAGGCATCGTGGCTCGATACCCCGAAGTTCAAGCATGCCATCATGCCCCTCAATCCATTCGCAGCGATCTCGGTCGCGAGTCATCCCGGATTCGTCCGAGTTTGCTGCGATGGACATCCTCAATCGTTGGGGGCCACTGCGTCCGCAGCTCGCTGGATTATTCCCAATTATCTGAGCGACCTGCTGAAACGACGATTCTTTTTCGATCCAGGCGGAAACGACCAACTCCTCGTGACCATCCTAGATGACATGGCAGAGTGGTTTGATCGAGAAGGTGGCAGTCCGAGCGTCGTTCGGAGTGCTCGAAAGCTGCTCCACTTTGATTCTGACGACGTCCCGCGTGCCTTTGTTGAAACAGTGGTCAGACTTCACGACGAAGGGTTGATTGCGTGTGTCCGAGCCGGTGCCGAGGGTACCGTGGCAGGCAAGACGCCAGTCGCGGTGGTGGTCCAGAACGTATCTGAAAAAGAAGAGGGACGTATCAGCCTCCATCCGACAATGGTCAACGACGCATTGCAGCGGAAAGGTGCTCCGGCAGTTCCGCTCAATCAGATTCGTGACAGTCTCGACCTGCAAGGATCACTTCTTGCACGTCAGGGTGAAGGACAGGGGGAACAGTGTTGACGGCGGTTGAAAACGGGGGCGCTGGGGGAGTGTCGCGGCGGTTGAAA
>CALJUK010001066.1 GCA_937975745.1 uncultured Planctomycetaceae bacterium
GTCGAGCAGCGTCACGCGAACTTCCGCGGCATTGTCTTCGGTGATGCGCCCATCGGCGCCATCCTGGAACGCGTGCGGGCCACAAAGAAGGTGGGCGAACGATCCATACTCATTCACCGGTTTGACGACTTCACTCAGTATCAGGATTGCCACATTCTGTTCATCACGAGGTCCATCGAGACAGAGGTCCAGCAAACGGTTCTCAAGCAGCTTGAAACCTCACCGGTACTCCTCGTGGGAGAGACACCAGAGTTCTCGCACTGGGGCGGAATCATCAATTTTTTCATTTCCAACGGTCGAGTTCGCTTCGAAATCAATCCTGAGTCCGCGAGACAACATAAGCTTGCAATAGACGCCAAGCTGCTTCGTATTGGCCACGTCGCTGGAGCAGAGTGAAAACATGTCTTTTATAAAACATCCGTCCATCCGGGCCAAACTCATCCTCATGACGATGGCCTGCTCCGGTGTGGCGCTGTTGTTGTCGTGCGCGGGATTCGTATTTGAGAACGCCGCCACGGGGACAGCTGAGGCCATCGAACGACTGCAGTCTCAGGCACGAATGCTCGCGTTCAACAGCACCGCGGTCCTCTCATTCGAGGATCAGGTCGCTGCGGAGCAATTGCTGCAGTCGCTTCGGCTGGAACCCTCCATCGAATACGGATGTCTACTCAACAGTGAAGGAGAACTCCTTTCCGAGTACAAGCGAAACGGTTCTGAACGCGAGCTACCCAGCGACGTGCAGTTTGACGGCCATCGTTTCTCGGACGATGGCTTTCTCGAACTCCACATCCCGGTGGAAGATCGCGACGAGGTCGTCGGGGCCGTGTTTTTGCAAGCGAATCTGAACGAAGTACAGCACAAGTTTGCCTCGTACCTCAGAATCGTCAGTGCCGTCTCCGTCGGCGCGTTCTTTGTGTCGCTGTTGTTCTCGATCATGTTGCAGCGAACGATCACCCGGCCCCTGGTGCAGTTAACGCAAACGGCTCAGGAAGTCGCCAAAACGGACGACTACACAATTCGTGTGCCAGCTGCAGCAAACGACGAACTGGGGATTCTGTGCAACACGTTCAACCATATGCTGGACCAGGTTGAAACGTCACGCAATGCCCTGAAAGGGGCTGTGGCAAACATGAGCCACGAGATTCGCACACCAATCAATGCCATTCTCGGATTCACACAACTGCTCCGCCAAGAGGGAGCGTCCATCTCGACCGAAACGCGGAACGACTACCTGGATACCCTCTTCTCAAGCAGCCAGCACTTGCTCAGCCTCCTGAATGACATTCTGGACTTGTCGAAGATCGAGTCCGGTCAGATGGAGATGGTCTTCGAACCCACCTCGCCACATCAAATCCTCGCCGATGTCGTCTCGGTTCTCCGCGTCCGGGCCGGCGAGAAAGGAATCGCACTGAATGCCCGCTGGCAGGGAAAGGTCCCCGAGACGATCCAGACCGATCCGGACAGGCTACGACAATTGCTGATGAACCTTGTCAGCAACGCCGTCAAGTTTACTCAAATGGGTGGTGTCCACATCTTTGCCCGACTTGAGACGTCGGACAGCAACCCCATGTTGCTCGTCGAAGTGGTTGACTCTGGCATCGGGATCGCCCCCGACAAAGTCGATACCATCTTCAGCCCCTTCGTTCAGGCCGACAATTCGGTGACGCGACGGTTCGGCGGAACGGGACTGGGCCTCGCAATCAGCCGTCGCATCGCCCGGGCACTCGGCGGCGACATCACAGTGAAAAGCGAACTCGGCGTCGGAACGACGTTCGCCGTGCGGATTGCTGTCGGTTGTATGGATGGCGTGGAAATGCTGGACGGCCCCATCGCCAATAGCGAGGTCCACCGTCCTGCGACGCCGATCGCGCTTACGTCACTGCCGGCGTTGGACATTTTGGTTGTCGAAGACGGAGAAACAAATCGGAAGCTGATTCGAGTCATCCTCGAACGTGCCGGCGCCACCGTGACCATGGCCGACAACGGGCAAATCGGGGTCGAGTTCGCTCTGCGTCACAACTT
>CALJUK010001067.1 GCA_937975745.1 uncultured Planctomycetaceae bacterium
GCCGTGGCGTGGCGGTTCTGGGTGCGGCTGCTGCGGTCGAAGTCTACTTCTTGCCCATCGATCTCTGCAGTGCAAAGAACTCCTGCAAAATCCCCTTGCATTCGTGCTGCAACACGCCGTGAATCACTGTCGCTCGGTGATTCAGTCGCGGATCCTCTGTAATCTGGTACAGCGACGCGCACGCCCCCGCTTTGGGATCCGGAGTTCCATACACGACAGTCGGTAACCGCGCCTGGACGATTGCCCCGGCACACATGGGGCAGGGCTCGAGCGTGACATACAGCGTGCACTCCAGCAGACGCCACGAATCGAGCGCTTCGGCGGCCTGTGTGATGGCAATCATCTCAGCATGGGCCGTCGGATCTCGCAGCATTTCTCGTTGGTTGTAGGCCTCGGCGATGATGGAATCGCCATGCACGACAACCGCACCGACCGGAACTTCGCCCGCCTCGAATGCCAGGCGCGCCTGCTGCAACGCACGCAGCATCCAGACGTCGTGTGGCTGTAGAGAGAGATCCGACGGAAACGGCATTCGATCACCTCACACACAGTGCAATCTGCTTCGAACTCAGCGGACGCTTCCGACGTCCGGGCGGAAAACGCCGCTTCAGAGCCTCCCATCGAGGGGCCATGCTCAGGAACGGACAACAACCAACTCCAACAGCGTCGACGTCACTACCAGCCTTGCCCGCGGTGGCCTATGTTTCCCCCATAATGGAGACAGGCACCCTTCGGGATTGTTCCGCGAACGGCAAACGGTGTCAGCCTGCAACCGAAAAGGAGTTGAGGCTGTCGCGCCAAGACCGCGCGGATCAGATTGTCGTCAATCATCGGGTCACCCAGCAAGTCGCCGAAGATGGACTGCCACTGACTTTTCCAGGAATAGGTCATTACGAGCCACTCCGACGATGCAACACGAACGCTTCACTCGGCCTCGTACGATCAAGGCCACCCTTGAAGCGGTTCCCAAACCTCTGTGTGCTTCGTCGTGGTCCTGAAAACGCTGGCCGAGGACTCGCCACCAACCGGTTTTCGAAACTGGCCCGAGAACACATCTGCCTCGCGAAACCACGCGAAATGACATCCATCGAGTAGGCGGTTACCAGTGTCGATCGCCATGCGAAACCAAACCGCCGTCATTGACGTGATGGGTTCGTATTCGGGTCCTGTTGCGGCTCGGAGCGTGTCACCTCCAAAAAGACCCGGTTGTGGGCGAGAAAGTCCTCCGCCCAGAAATAACGGTCGAGCAGACCCTCGACCGGCCGGCCGAGAGTCCAGTAGGCAGCGTACACCGCCTCGATCGTGGCCAACCCCTGGTCCGGATCTTCAAACAGCTTCGAGACCCGCGGATATGCCGTCTGCCATGGAGGAAGACTTCGCACGGGAACAGACTCGTACTGGTCTTCCATCAGCCGGGCATGTCGCCAAGTTCCATCGAGCACAAGCAATCCGCGCTCGGCGTCGGCGGAACTCAATTCCGGCCCTCCCAATCCCAGCCGTACGTAGCCGTCCAGCGGTTCGGGACCACTACGGGGGAATTTCCAGAATGTGAATCCTTCCCGTCCGCGCAATGGTTCGACAGAACACTTCGAACGGCGTTCTTTGGGATGGACCACGATGATCGTCGTGGGAAAAGAGCTGGTCATCGAATCGACATCTGACTGAAGTTCAAAGCGAAGCAAACGCCATTTCACAGCGAAGCAAACGCCGTGCGAGTGTTTGTGTTGTCAGGCGTTCCTTGGTTCAGTGGATTACCCGTTCTCCTGAATGTGTTTGATCTCTCCTTCCAGGTTGGCGATCTCCTTTTTCAGTCGTTCAACGTCGCCCGGGTCGTCCATTTGCTCTTTCGCGCCGGAGAGCTGCTTTTGCAGATTCTGAATCTTCTTGCGTATCGCTTCGATCTGTTTTTTCTGCTTCTTGTTGAGTGACATAGTCAGCTGCACTTGAAAACGTGGTTCTTGCTCGGCCCATCGTTCGATGTTGCAGACGCATCGACGAGAGGAACACGAAGTCCGCAGATTTTCGTGCAGGCCAGCTCGATTCGGTACGCAACATCAAGCCCTGGACAGGGCACTGTGGTATGATCGGACACCCAAGACGGTGTCCATTTCAGTCCAGTCTACACAATGTCGTCGGCGGATGCGCTTTCCAAACGGCAATCGGCAACCATGTCCCAATCGCAATCTTATCCCAACCCGGCAGAAGTTCGGCTCCCTGGTGAGTGTCTTGCGGCCATTCGCAACGGCAGCCTCAGTCGGGGCGTCCTGTCGCGACCGCGGCATGACGGTTCGACAGATTTCCACAAGACGTCCATCCGGCCGGTCGCCGTCCAGGGGGAATCGCGACTGCAGTTCGCCCACCGTATCGGCAATCAGGAGACGCATGAAAACCTGTCCTTCGAAGCAGCCATCTGCCGACTCGAAGAGTTACTGTCTGGTGTCTACCGAAATTGCCAGTTGCAGACGTCGGAAGCCGACTGGATTCTCCAGGTGAAGTCCGCTGGCCGGCTCAAAGTCCGTCAGCTTCCTCCCAGCCAAGCCGAGCCTCCTGCCCAGCAGTCGCATGATCGGGTCAAACCGTACCTGATTCCCGAGGGAACCCCGTGTCCGTTTCTGATCGAGATGGGCGTGATGACACCGGCCGGCAAGGTGAAGGCGGCCATGTATCACAAGTTCCGGCAAATTAACCGTTTCCTGGAACTCGTCGACGATATTGTTCCGATGCTCCCCGCAACCGGCAAACTGCATGTCGTGGATTTCGGCTGTGGCAAAAGCTACCTGACGTTCGCTCTCGATTACCTACTGCGAGACATTCGCAAACGCGACGTGCAGATTGTGGGGCTCGATCGGAATCCCTCTGTAATCGATACCTGTCAGAGCCTGGCCCTTAAGCTCGGATGTCCCCACCTCGATTTCCGCGTGGGGGATATCGCCGGGCACCAGGCCAAACAGCAGGTGGACTTGGCCGTTTCGTTGCATGCGTGTGATACAGCCACCGATGATGCGTTGGCGCAAGCGGTTAACTGGCGGACGCCGGTGATTCTGGCGGTTCCCTGTTGTCAGCGCGAACTGGCGGCCAAAATCGAAAGTTCGCCGTTGGCATCGCTGACGCGCTATGGCATTCTAAAAGAACGGTTTGCCTCATTGGCCACCGATGCGTTGCGGGCCGAGGTGTTGGAGCAACTTGGCTACCGAACGCAGATTGTCGAGTTTATTGACCTCGAACACACACCCAAGAATCTGATGATTCGCGCGGTCCGCCGGGACGAACCGAACGACGCATCGGCTGGACGGGGTGGAGATTTTCGCCGCTTCAAGGACTTACTGGGGATAGACGCGTTTCATCTCGAGTGTGTGCTGAGCGCGCAGTTGAAAAGTTCGCCGGGCGCATGAGCCGCTATCGTTACCGATCAGACTCGCCGGGATTTCTCGCGATGATTGTCATCGCGGGAGGCACTGCCGTCTTGGCCTGGTGGATCACGCAGCTCGACTTGGGAGTTCAACGGGTCACGCCGCAGGCCGCTTCGGATGGAAACGATCTAGGGTCTGAAGTGGCGTCCACTGGCATCGGCGAGGATGCACCCGCGGAGGCGGCCTTCGAGGAACCCGAGTCGCTGGAATCGACACTGGTGGAAGCGTTGGAACGGAGCGACGCGGACGAACCGTCTGCGATTGTCTTGCTCCCCGGCACATCGCTTGAGATGTCCGCCACGCGGTGGGACGACCCGTTCCACCAGGATGCCTGGCTGTCCGACGGTTGGGACTTCGCACCAGATGCGATGCAGACTCTCGGAATGATCGATGCGTCGGCGATCTTCCGTCGGGCCTTCCGCCGCGTCGTGGTGGAGTGTGCCCTGCAGCCAGCGATCCCGTCTGACAGCACCACGGAGCAACCGGAGAAAATCGCTTCAGACGATGCCGCGGACCGACGCCGTTTCGAATTGCGGTTGGTGACGTATCATCCCGATGTCAAAACGGGGGAACAGGTTGAGTACCAGACGATCATCGGCCTGGAACAGACCGGCTTTCAGGTTTCTGCCGACGGTCCGCGTGGACTGAGACCCATTGAAGACCGCGAGATCCCGCTTGAATGGACCAGCGAGAACGCGGGCGTGTTGCGGATGGCTGCCACTGGAAACAGGATCGTGATCGTCTGGAACGGGCGACGTGTACTTGCGTGCAATCAGCCGGTGGCTCAATCCGGCCAACTCTGCTTCGTCGCGTTTCGTGCTGCGACACCCAACTGGCGGATCGAACGCCTCCGTATCGAGGGAGAGTGACCTGCGGTTGCCGCCCCAAGAAGCACGCGATCGAGGCCATTCGGCCAAGCGAAGCCGTTCGGCGGAGAAAGAACGGGCCAGCCGAGCGAGCAGGGCCTGTCAATGCGCGGCGGCGACGATTGCATTCGACAGGCGGATCAGGTGTCGGCCGCTGGTCTTGTGCGGCTCGGTACTGAAGAGAATCGTGAAAAGTTGTTGATCTGGATCAATCCAGAGCATAGTGCCGGTGGCCCCCCAATGGCCGTAGGTCCGCGGTCCGACCAGATCACCAAACGATGAAGAGTGCGTCGGCCAACTCAGCCGCCAGCCGAATCCCCAGGGACGCGTCCGCCGTTCGGGCTCGGGAATGTCCGCGAAGGCTTGCAGTTGGTTTTGCGTGGCGGCGGCGATACTGCTGGTGGAGAGAATTCGGACGGATCCGAAAGCGCCTCCTTCGAGCATCGCCTGGGCAAACTTCGCCAGATCGGACGGCGTTGTGAGCAGGCCTCCCCAGGGGGCGCCAAACTGCAGCCAGTAGCGGCTGTTCCAGCCCCAGTCGGTATCCTGCTGTTCCTC
>CALJUK010001068.1 GCA_937975745.1 uncultured Planctomycetaceae bacterium
ACCGGAATCATCGCGTCCGAAACCGGTTCTTCGCTGACTTTGAAACAACCGGAAGCCAAGACAGTCACGCTGCTCCGACAGGATATCGACGAGATGAAGTCCAACGGCATCTCACTGATGCCTGTTGGACTGGAAAAGAACATCACACCTGCCCAAATGGCCGACTTGATCTCGTACATCAAGAACTGGCGGTATCTCGACGGCAGCGTTCCCATTCCGGTCGGCAGCAGCGGTTCTGGTGGAGAATGACAGGCCACCGCAGCAGCTCCTGCAGGATGACGGGGGCTCGCGACTGATCGCGAACCCGAGCTGCCAAGAAAGTAGGGACCCGGAGAGTGTGAACTTCGCGGCGATGGTGGTCGGGCGGCGTCGCGGTCATCACGCAACGCCGCCCACGGACGAGATCGAGAGCACTCCCGCCGGCAGGTTTGCCGATTCCGGGCGTTCGCCCTGTTCGACTGCGGCCACCCGAACGCCAATACGCGACGGTGGCTTCACACGCCAGTTGCAATCGTCGTAGGACTCGGTTGCGTCGGAGCCCCCATCGGGGATGCTTCCGGTCGAGCCGGTCGAGGACTTCGTACCACCGGTCGGCGAACGACGGTCAGTTCGCCGAAGTGGACGACGTGCTGGTGGCCCTGGTTCCCTGTGGTGGGATCGCTGTTGTCGTGAAATCGAATCCGGTGCTCGACAGAATCCGTGTGGTGTCAGTCGAGAGTGTATCAAAGCCGGATTCGGGGACAGCCGGCAGGAAGGTGCCAGCCTGGGCTCGTTTGCCCCACGGTTCCAATTGAGTCGGGTTGAACATTCCCCCCAACGAAGTTGGATCCTTGAACAGATCGGCAAAGCGAGCGTAGTTCCCCGCGTCCCGATTTCCCAGGATCATCTCGTTCCCGTCAGGCATCCCCACGGCACTGAGGAGATTGGAGAGACCGATTGCCGCAGTGTTGGTGTTTCTGAAGTCGACACCGTGTTCGGCAAAATTCATCAGGATCATTTGCCACTGCGAGAACGGCGTGGGAACGGCTGTCGGACTGCCGATGGTATCGCCATCCAAAAAGTCTCCGGCATACCGCGTGAACTCGTGGGCGAACGACGGTCCCACGAAGATCGTGTTGGGATCGAGCGTATCGGTGAATCTCGTCGTACTCGTTTGAGTGCGGTACACATCGGAGTAGATCGTCATCACGTCACCCCAATAGTAGCGGCTGCGATCATCCAACTGGTTGCCATTCAAATCCGTCTGCAGCTCGTTGTCACGAACCCACAACAGCGGAGGTTCACCGCTGGGATTAAACGGGTCAGTTCGGGCAGCGATGTCCGCCAAGTGCAGGTCCGAGGGCGAATGCGAGTAACCGTCCTGCCGCAACGCGCGATCGAGTTGCCGTTGGAGAATGGTCTCCAACTCGGTCAAACCGGGGAAGGCGCCGCTGTTCTCTCCGAAGACGTTGTCGAACGAGGTCTGAGTGAAAGCGCCAGTGTAGGAACTCGACTGATCCAACCCGTTGCGGATTGCCGCAAACGTGTTGATGACCGAGTTGAAGTGAGCGGGATTCGGTCGGGTTTCTGTCCGGGCCACCCGGAAGATGACTGCGTTCGTATCCTCGCTGTAGTCGGCCTGCAGCGCGGAATCCAGCAGGATTTCCGTATCGCTGGCGTACCCGATAATTGTATGCGCCTCTCCACCGGTAATGCGGTTGCCAACGCGGTTGGCGACGTAAATCCGGGTTCCGACAGGAAGACGCTGCCGCATGATGACGCCGTCGGTGTCTTCGAAGTCGCTTCCCAGATCGATCATCACTTCCAGCGTCAAATCTCCCTGGTCGCCAGTAACAACCAGAATCGGCTTCGAACCACCAAATGCCGAACTGAGAATTGGCGTCCGAGACAGAATGGCCGCCTCGACCGTCTGGTCGTAATTTCCGACGTACGGATTCACCGTCGAATCGGTCACGTAGTAGTTGCCGAAGATCGAGTTGTACAACGAGTCTTTGCCGGCCAAAATGCTCGCCTGATTTTGCAGCAAGTAAGTCAGCGCCAGGCGGACCTGCTGTTGTGCAATCTGGTGGCTGGTGCGAATTTGGTCGGCTGCGGTGACGCCGGAACTGTTCGGGACCAACAAGGTGTTATCGAACGTCAGCGAGACACTTGGAATCGGAAAGAACAAGCTCGGTGCAGGCCGGAGGACTCCCGGCAGGATGGGCGGATTCGCTGACGCAGTCGTCGTTTGGGCCAACGTGTCTGATGCGCCCACCGCGAAGACCAGCAGTGACGCCAGCGCGGCTGATCTCGCGCACGCATTCACTCGAAGAATCGACATACTTTTCTGCCCTCTCTCAAGTTCGATGGCACATGATGCGGCTCATCGAAACCCTGCCCGGTTCACGCACTGAGGACGCCAGACGCTGCGAACATGTCAGATCCCGTCACCCGACGTGGACCTCGGTCGCTAAATGGTGATCTTGAACGCATCCTGAGAACTGCAGTCTGGATCTTAATCTCGCCCGACAGTGGCCGTCAAAACAATTTAGGCAAAAAAGACCGTTCAAGCAAAGGTCGCGGGTTTTGGCCGCCTTGATCGAGCACGCCCAATCACTACGACAAACTCGACCGGCACGATCGCGACACCTGGAACTGGCCCCCAGGACGATCGTTCGCAGTGACCATCACACGATGAGCATCGCGTCTCCGTAGCTGTAGAAGCGGTAACGCTCCCGAACCGCCTCCGCATAGGCCTCGCGAATCAAGTCGCGTCCAGCCAGGGCCGACACCAGAACCAGCAGGGTCGACCGGGGGAGATGAAAGTTCGTCATCAGTACATCGACCGCTCGAAATTCGTGGCCTCCGGGAGTGATGAACAGGTCGGTTTCTCCCGCCCACTCCTGAATCTCCCCGGGACGGGCTGCCGTCTCCAGGGTCCGAACTGTCGTCGTACCCACAGCAACAATCCGCCCTCCCTGTCGTCGGACTGACTGCAGCTGGCACGCAGTCTTTGAGTCAATTTGGCACCACTCGGAGTGCATCCGATGCGCAGCCAGGTCGGTAGCACTGATCGGCCGAAATGTCCCAATCCCAGCCGAGGTGCCACTTGCCGATGCAGGCCGTTTGGTAGCCGTGCCGCTTGAGCAAACCCGGTAGCGTGAGCCGATCTTCGGCGATGAGCGGCCGTTCGAGATAGCCCACGATTCCGCTTTGCAGCCGCGTGCGCCAGTGGTAACGGCCCGTGAGCAGCGTGTAGCGGGAAGGGGAGCAGACTCCGGAGCTGGAGTGCGCATCGGTGAACCGCATGCCGGCGGCGGCGAGCGCATCGATGTGCGGCG
>CALJUK010001069.1 GCA_937975745.1 uncultured Planctomycetaceae bacterium
CACATTGTTCGGGCCGAAGAACTGGTGCGCCCCGCCCTTCTTCCATCCGTAGAAACACCACTCATGGTCGCCCATGAAGTCCTTGCGGCTGATCACCGGATGGCCCTTGACCCAGATGATGCACTGCGACATGTAGAGGTCGCTCGCCTCCAGAGCCGGGGGATAGTTGGCGATGTTGGCGTAGCCGCCCCACAGGTAGAAACAGCGTCCCGGCTCCAACACGCGGGCGATGTTGCCGAACCAAGCACGCAGACGGGCGGCGAACTCTTCATCGCTGACGAAGTCCCCCTCGAGGCGGCGTCCCTTGGCGGCGGTCTTCTTCGGAGGCGCAGGTGACTTGCGGGGCGGTTTGATGCCGCGTGCGCGCTGGCCGTCGAGCGACCGCCAACTCGGCGGCTGCCGTGCCGGGCGCTTGCCGGGACGCTGGCCGCCTGTATCGGCGTTGTTACTGGCGGGTTCGACGTTGACGTTGTACGGCGGGTCCGTGTTGACCAGGTGAATCGGCGCGCCGTCGAGCAGCCGGTCGACGTCTTCGGCGCTGCCGCTGTTCCCGCACAGCAGTCGGTGATTTCCCAGCACGATCAAGCCGCCGGGTTGAGTAACCGCTTCATCGGGCGGCTCGGGGACCTGGTCCTCGACAATGTTGTCCAGTTGTGCGAACGCGCAGCCGGCCTTCCGGGCCAACTCGGCGATCATCCCCTGCACGGCTTCGCTGTCCGTCTCGAACTCCCGGAGCAGTTCGTCGAGCTTTCCGGGGTCGGCTCCGGCCAGCGCCGCCAGCGGATCGAGCGTCGCCAGCACCTTCTTCGCCTCGGCCTCGTCCACGTCCAGGATCAGGACCGGGACCTTCATGTCGGGCGTCGTCTCGGCGCGGAGGTGACCGTCGATGAGTTCCAGCGTTTTGTCCTCGCGTTCGCGTGCGATGAGGGCGTCGCAGTACCCGATCTCGGCCAGCAGACCGCGCAGCGCGTCCGCCTGAGCGGACGGATGCGTCCGCCAGTTCGCCGGGCTGGGTTGCAGCTCCGACGCCCGGATGCGCCGAAATCCCTTAATGCGGTCGCGAATCTGCATGTCGGAAAAAATGCCCCAAAACCCGTGAAGATTTTCTTACGGGGACGCGGATGGTGTACATGCCGCGATCCGTAGAGATTCAGGCCCCCCTACCCGCTGTCGCGCCTCGTTTTTCGGCTGTGACATCGCGTGCAGAGCCCCTGCCAATTGGTCTCGTCCCAGAACAGTTCTTCATTCCCTTCGTGCGGGATGATGTGGTCCGTCTGCGTCGTGCGTCGCAGGCGTCCGTGCTTCAGGCACTCGGCGCACCACACGTTCTCCGGCCGTGATCGGAACACACGTGACGCCGCCTTCCACCGGCGGTTGTTGTACGGTCGGGGATAAAGTCCGTAGTGTTGGCTGCGTCGATATCGCTTCGTACTTGCTGCTGTGGCCATCGATTAACTTGCGTGAACTGGTCTTCTTCAAGCTCGTTGCGAGTTCGTATTCCGACGATCACGGAGTCCTTTCATTCAGTTGCACATCCGTTGCGATCACCGCATGATTGCAGGCTAGTCACGGCAATCCGCAAGATGATCTTGGAGTATCGACATGTCAGATCCCTTTACAGGTCCGGTTGGCGCAGTCTTGCGAGACAACGAGAAGAAGCCGTTTCTCCAAGTTGGCAGTGCCGGTACAGTCGCACTCATTGAAAACCGTGGCAACGGGCATGTACAGATTGAGGATGAATCGGGGAATCATATCGCTGGCCCGATCACGACTGGAAAGGCAATGGTTTTGCATAAGGGTGGAGTCGGGAGCCTGTGCCTTCGAGAGACATGGGGGGATTTCACTGCCGTCAACTACCAAGTTGTTGGGTCTGCCGATTCAAGTGTTCCAAATGTCCGCCCGCTTGGCCCTCCTGTTGGTGTTGTGCTCCAAGCAAACTCCGACTTTGAGTTTCTGCGATTCGAAAGCCCCAGAGCTGTAGTGCAGATTGAGAATCGCGGCGATGGTCGAGTCGAGATTCGCAACACAGGAGGAACCGCAATCTCTCCACAGATCAAGGCCGGTGACTCTCTGACGTTTCAAATCGATGGAGGGGGACGCTATTTCCTCGCGGAGCCGATTGGGGACAAGACCGCAGTTGTGTTTCAAGTTTTGACGTTTTCGTAGTTGACCAAGTTCAGCCTGCAAAAAAAGCGCGGCCCCGCCCACCGATGTGAGCTGGACCGCGCTTGCAGTCGATTCCTCGCGGCGCTGCCGCTGTATCTAACCAATTATCCGCTACGACTGGAATCCTGACAACTCCAATCGTTGGCAGTGCGAATCACTCCTCAATCGCTTCGACGACGTCAAATCGGAATGCCCGCACGAACTGAGGGTTGCCCCCAACGTATTGGACCTCACCGACACAGGTCACATTTCTACCGAGGATTTGAATCGCCGATTGCCTTACAAAATCGGTGTATGTCCCGCTGATCGTATTACGGTCCGCCAATCGAAGATTGAATGTCTGCTTCGTGAGATCAACAGCCGTCACATATCCAGCGATCTCCTGCCTGAATTCTGTTGGCTCGATTCGATAACGGATTACTCCTTCGACATTTGAAACGTACGAACGATTTACGGTGATTGGGCGATGCTCAACCCGGCTGATTGGCACAAACTCGATCGATTCAGCGTCGCGGCGAAGTACTTGGTTCAAGTCTCTCACGGCTTGCAGCATTCCAAGAGAAGTGTCGAACTGCTCACCATCGGTCCCAATTCCCTCCAGCACCTCAGAAAAACGATCGAGCAGATCGTGACCGGTGAACCTCTTGTGTCTCGATCCGACAAGTATTTCGACTGGCTCGGATTCCAAGACGCATGGAATTACAAGACTGCCTTCTTGGAACGGTTCGATGCGCACCTTGGTCAGATGGCGTAATTCACCAGAAAGACGACGAAGGTCCGAGAACTCTTGCCGAACTCCATAAGCCACTTCCATCCCAGCAAACTGAATCAGTCTCTGGTTTAGAAAAATGATCTCTGCGGTGGACTGTGCCGACAACATCTGCCCACCCTCGGATGGCGTGATACGAGTTGGCAGTCGGGGTGTTTTTGTTTCGGGTTCAACGCCGATGAATGCGCAGTCGGCGAGGTCGCGCATGGCGGCGTTCTCGGCCGCGGCGACCGCCCACTTTGGGATGGTTGATGGATGCCTTGAGGTCATGTCGCGAACCTGCTCAGAAACTGGGTTGCCCCAGCTTCGGACACCTCGAAGTATCGCTGAGTTTCGTTAATTGGATGCGACCCTGAGATACCAGTCTTATCACATGAATAGAATCCATCGATCCCCGTGCCGAGTGCAACCCAGAATTTCTCGGATTCCTGCACGGCATGAAGGGCAAATCGGCCAGCTTTGCCGATCGTGCGAGAGTGCGAAGCCACAAAACCAGCAAGTGCGACACCAACATGGCTCAGGCGGCGTTTCCAAATCCGGGTGTCCATATTCCCCGGAAAGGTAATCAAATGTTCAACATACGGAAGCTCAAGAGCCTGCTCAACAGGGGAGACATAGGGAAATCGAACCGAGAGGAATCCGGCGAGACAATCGTCATCCCATGCAGCAAATTGCGATACTCCTGATGGAGGACTCTGAATCCATTCGTGGATCTTCCAATTGGTCCAGTGCGGGCTGCCGTTTCCGGTGTGCTGATGGAAATTGGAAACTGCCTGAGCCAACTTATGCCATACTCGACGAATCTGCTCTCGTGCAGAATCATCAACTGGCCTGATATCGAGCACGACAAAATCTGAGGGCTGGTCGCCTGCCGTGTCCGCGAGCCGTGCAGCGAATTCGAAGGATTCCACGAGTTCGATCTTCTGAGAAACGTCCGGTTCGATTCTACTGAGCCCGTTTCTGCTCCGACAGTCTCAACCATCTCCACCGAATTGCGAACGTGGGAACCTGGTTGCTTCGTCCGCAGTTACCGGCTTCTGCACAGCCGGGAACATGACGGGTGACGACGCAGTATACACCCGCGCTTGAATACGGCGTCCGACCAAACTGACAACTTCCAAGTCGCCGTAGACCGTAATGCGATCACCGACTCGTAATGTTCGGACAGGTCCGCTTCGGTTGTCCTGCTCGGGCGGTTGGTTTTCAACAGGCATTTCCACCTCCCACGGCCGGGGTGGCCGCTATGGCGTCCCGTGCTGAGCTACCGTCGCGCACCGTCACGACGGTCGGCACTGTGCGCCAATCATTCTCTCGCGCGCGCCCGCGCGGCGCGATAGATACAGTGGGAACCGTCGCGACGGTCCGTGACGGTGCGGCGATTTGCATCACAAGTCTCTCCTCAGATCGATCCCCTGGTAGAAGGGGGTGTCTCCGGTCCCTCGGCGGCGGGCCAAGCCGGCCACGGCAGCCGCAAGGTCTTTGCCGAACGTCTGTTTCGTGGAGACACTCCTTCGTCCCTCGCTTTCGCACCAGCGCACCCAAGCCGCATAGAGGTCGTCGACTGGAATGCGATGCCCAGGATCGACAACACATTTCTGCCGAACGAATGCGCGGACCGGTGACGCGAGGTCTTCGAGTTCCTGAACTGTTTCCGAGACACTCTGCGGTTGCACGAAGTGCCCTCGCTCCCTGAGCCGACGCCAGCCCTCGATGGCCCAATTGAGGATGCCCGGAAGTTCGGAAAGCAACTTGTCTGTGAGGTGGGGGTCTTCCTGGCCGTAGAAACTTTGAGTGAGTCGCAGGATCACGAAGCGTCCAGCCAGCGCCCCGCTCGCGTCGTTCAAACGGGGCAGTTCGTTGGAGAGGAACATGAACCGGGTCGGAAGCTTCATCGTCACGCTGGACAGGAACTTCCGATCGATCGACAGGGCGTCTTCTCCGCTGATGCACAGCAGGCGCTCCACCACAGTTGCGATGGACTCGCCGCTGAACCGGGCGTCTGAGACGATTGCCAGCCCCTTCCCGATCAGAGGTTGAAGGCCGAAATTGCCCGCGAGGCTGGAAGTCGTCGGGCCGCAGACGTTTCCCGATCCGACCAGCTGCGTCAGCACACGAGCGATCGTCCCCTTACCGCTGCGCCTCGGCCCCACGAGAAGCAGCATCTTCTGCAGCGACGTATCACCCGTCAGGCAGTACCCCGACCATTCCTGAAGCAGATCAAGTGCTTGAACATCCCCATCGAAGAGTTGGTGCAGGAACTCCATCCATTGTTTCGGATATGTCGCGTTCGGATCGGGGTCAAAGTCAAGGGCGTTCACCGTGAAGAACGCAGGCGTGGGAGCGAGACACCGCATCGTCGGCAGGTGAAACAGGACCGTGCGGCAGGGTAGGATCTCGTCGGGTGACGGGTCTGACGGATCATCCCGCAGCCAGGATGGTGAAGTGACTGTCACGGGCAGGTGAACATGTGCCTGGAGAGTCTCAAGCGCCGAATTCACGGTGTTGGGATTCGACTCGAAGTCCACCAGTTCCATCTCTTTGGATTGTCGATTGAACTGGTAGCGCAGCGCTCGGTGTAGCCACTCCTGCAGACGCTGTTTGACTGCCTCATCCTCGACTTCGACGAACCGGTTGCCCCGCCACGCCAGAATCAGCCCCGCATAGCTGTGCAGCGTGCGGCCGTCGGGATGGTTGTGGAAGTCACGAACGTAGGCCTCTGCCGTGGGAAGTGTGCGCTTCGGGCTCAGCACGAGCCGTCCGGTCGCCGGATCACGCTGCCCCAACGGGATGCAACCATCGTCTTCCCTTCCCATTGCAGCACCGCGCGTGCACTGTTTCTCGGCGTCCCGGATGCGCTGGAGGATCTCTGCGTCGGTCCAAGCCCGTTTGAACGGCCGTTGAGCAATGCACTTGTGGATCGTGACGATCGCGGAGGGGTCGTCCAGATCGTATTCGACGCACCGGCATGCATATGTGTAGAGGCGAAGCGATCCGTCATGGTGATCGGCCACGCCGATTCTGAGCATGGCGGCCAGACAGTGGTCGGCCGCGTGTTTCTTGTATTCCGCAGCCGGCGGGATCGATGTGGATGTTTCCTTCTTCTGTTTTGGGATCTTCGCCGGCTTCTCGCCGAGTTCGATCTTCACGGTGGCGGCCAGGAGCTTACCAGCGTCCAGCAACTCATGCGGGCCAAC
>CALJUK010001070.1 GCA_937975745.1 uncultured Planctomycetaceae bacterium
AGAACGTGACTTCGAACAAAAAGCTGACTCCCGTGGAGACCGCGACGACAAATCCGGCGATCCAGACGGAACACAGCCAGGGAAAGCCGCGTTCCTCCTGCTGTTCGGAAAGAAGGACGAGGCTACCGACACCCATTGTCGCGAGAGCCGCAGCCGTCAGGAAGGTTGCACTCTGAGCCGCCAGTGGTAGCAACTCTTGCAGGTGGTACAGCACGGGGATGGATGCCGGCAGCAGGCAACCGGCCGACAACGCCCAGCGGAGCTGCGTTCGATCGGTCCGGTCGATCCAGGCTCCGAACGGAATCAGCCCGAGTTTGCCGACTACAGCGACGCAAAGCCCGATTGCAATTCCCTCGATCGCCTGCGGGCGCGTCTTTGCCAGTTCGAGCAACGCCCGATTGTCGAAGACCGTTCGCAGTTCGAAACTGCTCAAGTTCGACCATGCAAGAAGGGCGGCAACCAATAGTCCCAAATCCGAGAGACGCTGTGCCGCGAATACCACGGGATTCGGTCGTCGTTTCGATGTTGTCCGTTCGGAGCGTTCTGCGAATGGACCGAGTCGACCTTCTCGCTGAATTGCCCATTCGACGAAGGCGGCAATCATTAACCAGAAGACCAGCCATTGCAGCATGTCGACCGAATAAGCGACACCTGCAACACATGTCATTCCGATGGCGGACAGGAGTGCGACTTCACCAGTCGGAAAACCGCCTTGTTGCGGGTTGCCAGGCGTCAGTGGGCGACCGGCTGCCATGACGGTTACCAGGCCGATCAATTGCGACATCAGAACGGACCACGCCGCATGCCAGTTGCTTCGCAAGCGAAGTGCCCATCGGATGGGAGGGTTGACCGGAAGGTCGATCCAGGAGATCAGTGTGACGGCTTCCATTTCAGGAGCGGATTGCCGAGTCCGCAGGAAGATGAGCCCCATCGTCGAAACGGCCGCCATCGCCAGGACCGAACTGACCATCCGGCCGGCAACGATTCGGTCGACTGAGCGATCCAGTGTCGTGACGAACAGCAACACTAGAAGGGGTAAACCGGCTGACAGGAGCATCAGCATCTGGTCGGGGGGCATCATTCCTCCCTGTCCGAGTCAGCAAGCCGCGTCGACGTGGGATTGACGTTTCCCAGCCGAGACCACGCGACCGGGTCCGTCTCGCCCTTCGCAGCGATTGTCCGCAACAACAATGTCAGCAGTGGGATGACGGCGAGAAGACTGATCCCAAGGAGCAGCAGGAGGGTCGACTCGGCAGGTGTCGAATCGGACTGCAGTGTTCCCGCGGTCACTGCGATCACAGCTGCCTGCAGAGCGATCACAGCTGAAACCACACTCACGACAAGATGCCGCCGCGTGCACAGGCCGATCCAGGCGATTCCCAGAATGACGGCCGCAGTCATCCAGCAACTGTTTGCAAGCCAGACTGTCTGGTCAGACATCGTTGTCTCCCGGTAACGCCTTCAAACGGGATACACGACTTTGGGACACGCGACTAGGGGAGCCCTCCGCACCGGGAAGTTGACCGACCAGCTTCAGTGCGCCAACAGCCGCGACGACAAACGTTGCCAGCAACAGCGCAATCGCTGGAGAATGTGTGGCAAGCAGCCGCAGGGCGAAGTTGTCCGCCGGACTCGCGGGCCTGGTCGCGTCTTCCGGCATCGCCGGTGGAGAGACATTCGCAGCTTGCAAGCCTTGGACGCGATCGTCAATTCGGGCGTGCTGAACAGTTGGATCAGTTGGCGGTGAGATCGTTCCGAGCCAGAGCATCAGCCACAGGCCAACGGCGAAGCATGCGACGGCCGGTTCGTACGGAGGGCGTGCCGACTCGTCAGTCGGGCTGGGGCAGGCATGACTGAGTATCAGCACCGGAAGTCCGGCTGTTGCGGTGAAAATCACGCAGCTCACAAAACCAGCCGAGAAACCGACCACCAGGCAGATGGCGGCGTTGCAGAAGAGATGTCCGATCAACCAGCGGCCGCAATCGGCCGGTTGCAGAGACAGAACGGCTGCCGCCGCGGTCAGACAGCTCAAAATCGCCAGTCCGGCGAAGGCCAGCTTCTGTGACAGGTTGTCCGGAATGTGGAAGGCGCCTGCCTGCGGTGCAGGCGAACTGTCGATTGCCGCTGGTATCGA
>CALJUK010001071.1 GCA_937975745.1 uncultured Planctomycetaceae bacterium
CGCGATGCCGTGCAACTGCTGAAGCGATGCCACGAGGACAGCCGCCGATCAGCGGAACCAATCTGTGGCGCGTTGCTCGGCACATCGGGCGTCGGCAAGACGACAGTCATTGACCACTACCGCCGTTCATTCCCGATTGAAGAAACCGACACGGCGACACGACAGCGAGTCCTGAAAGTCACCCTGCAGCCCAACGCGAAACCGAAGGGCATCGCCGCCGATATCCTGTTCGCGTTGCGTGACCCGGCGTGGAGTTCCGGAACCGTTCAGACGCTGACCAACAGAGCCGTGCATCTGCTCGATCACTGCGGCGTCGAACTGATCATCCTTGACGAGTTTCATCACCTGTTCGATTCCGAACGATCGCGCGTGATGACTCAGGCCGCTCAGTGGCTGAAAGTGCTGATCGTCAACACGCGAATTCCCGTCGTTGTCTCCGGGATGCCGGAAGCGACGTACGTTCTGAACGCGGAACACACCGAACGCCGCTTCAAAGACCGCCTGACATTCCGCTGTTTCAACTGGCGGACTCAACCGGGCCGGCGCGAATTCTGCGGGATGCTTAAGAAGCTGGACGACACGATTCCGCTCGCAAAAACATCGGGACTGGCCACGCAGGAGATGGCCGGGCGCATCTACCTCGCCTGCCGGGGAATTCCTGACTACCTGATGACACTCATCCGCGGCTCAGTTCGCGAAGCGATTGAGCGCAGTGCCGAAACCATCGAAATGTCCGACCTGGCCCGGGTCTACGAATCCCGGCTGACTCATCAGCGCATCCTTGCTGAGCAGAACAACCCGTTCATCGGCGACCTTGATCGCGCGGCCCTGGATCGAATCCACCCAGCCGACAACTTGCGCGTCGCCACGACCGGACTGACGCCTCGCGCTGCTCATCGACGCAAGCGCGAGCTTCAGGCCGCCGACATTCTCTGATCCTCACACCCTTCAGTCTCAAGGAGACAATCATGTCCATGCTGCCCGTTAGAGCCCCGCCGTTTGAAGGGGAATCACTGCTGAGTGTTGTTCGTCGAACAGCACACGCGATGGCGTACGAAAGTCCAAACCGACTGCTGAAACTTTTACACGCAGCGGGAGTCGTCCCATTCTGGTTGAATGAACTTCGGCGTGACGATGTTTGCGAACGATTCGCCGAACTGCTGGGACTCAGTTCTGATGAGTTGAAGCGTCTGACAATTCATCGATACGCACATTGCCTTGTGCTGACAGATGGCAAAGCCAACACCTCGACAACGTGTGACAACAAGACACGACTACGCTACTTCGACCCGCAGAGTCGAATCTGCCCGCAGTGCATCGCTGAGAATCCGATCGAGAAGCTGCTCTGGTCGTTTCGCCCGATACCCGTCTGCCTTGAGCATGGTTTGCTGCTGACGGCCAAGTGTGACGGATGTCGTAAACAGATCTCGAACGCCCGGCTGCACAATGAACGATGCCGGTGCGGTCAGCGACTCGATCAATCCTCGTCGCAGCGGGCGCCTGATGCCGTTGTGCTACAGCTACAGCGAATAATCGAGGCGCTTGAAACGAGCAGCCGACTACTAATTCCGGATGCGTCTGTCTCCGCTGGATTCTTCTGGCTGGAACGACTGACTCAGGCCATAAACAGATGCCCGGAATGGAAGTCTCAAAAACGCGACGCATGGACGTTCAGCAACGACGCGTGTACCGAGGAAGCCGTTTCGTGGGTTGCAGCCGCCGAGATCGTCACCAACTGGCCGGACGGGCTGTTCGAGTTTCTCGACGTCTACGTTCACGAGTCGAAATACGGCCACACATCAACCGGACTGAGTCGACGACTCGGTCGTCTGCATCGTCATGCCGCAGAATTCGAACAGACCGGACACACCGGACCGGCGGAAGCGATGCGTGAGTACCTGACACGGAGATACTCCGCCGGACACATCAATCGCAAAGTCTGCCTGTTCAACGGCAATGTGTCACAAGAATCCGACACACGGAACTGGACGACAAAGACCGATGCAGCCGCAGAGCTGAAGGTCAGCGTTGCGACCGTATCACGACTGATCACAGAGCGCGTGCTCACCGGAGAACTGCATGACGCGGGTCAGAACGGGAAGTCCGTTGGCATTGTCTCGACTTCGTCCGTTGAATGTCTGAAGCAACAGCTTGATTCGTCCATTTCGTTGGCCGAGGCCGCTGCCCGCTTGGGAATCCATCGGCACCGAGCCGCCGAGATGATTCGTGCCGGCGTTTTCGTGGATGCTGTGCGAATCCGACGAAGGTGGCACATTCCAACGCAGGGTGTCGACGACGTTCTACGGCTTGTTGCCGACCTGAGAACTCGACGCCGTCTCAACCGATCCGACCTATCGCTCCAAATCGCCACCCGACGGTTTGGAAAAAGTGGATTCACGATCGCTGCCGCCGTCATTCTGATCAGAGACGGACAGCTTTCGGCCGAACGCCTGGCAGATGACAACTCTCTGAACTCACTTGTCTTCACAACGGCTGACATCGAAGCCTGCCTGCCTGAGATTCAACGCATTCGCGATGACCGTCACGGCGTGCCACTGAATCGACTGGCAAAGACCCTGTTTCCAGATCGGCCGACGAAAGAGCGTGTTCTGAAAAAGTGGATCGAGTCGGGCTTGCTCAAGGCTCAACGATCCGGGCATTCCTGGAGTGTGAGTCGCAGCGAAGTCGATCGCTTTCGTGCAACGTACTGCCTCGCCTCGGAAGCGGCTCGAATCATCGGTCGGCATCGCAGGACAATCGCCACCTGGGAAGCCGACGGGCATCTCACAGCCGCATACGGGCCGCGCGTGAGTCCGGGCTCGGGCTTCACTCTCTATCGTCGCGCAGATGTTGAACGACTCAAAGCCAACTGGCCCGTCCGAAAGCGAAACGCAATCAGGAGCAGCGCAACTTCAACCACAGATACCACACAAGAACAAGGAGACCCATGTCCCACATCGTGACCATCAATACCGAGATTCGAGACGGCACTGCGCTGAACGCTGCGTGCCGTCGAATGCAGATTGAACCACCTCGACACGAAACCGAGAAGCTGCACAGCAGCGAAGGCTCGGGCACAGCGGTCCGGCTTCGCGAAAGGCGATACGCGGTCGTCGGCCATAGGGAAACCGGACTGCTCGACTACGACAACTTCGAAGGGCGCTGGGGCGATCAGTCGCAGCTTGACCGCATGCTGCAAATGTACGCGGTGGAGAAAACCCGCATTGAAGCAAGGCGGTCCGGTCATTCGGTAACGGAGCAGCAACTGGCCGATGGGTCGATCCGCCTCACCGTCTGTGCAGGAGGGGCGGCATGAATAGCATCGAGATCACAGTCGCCACGGACGGCAATACGACGGTCGAAACAAAGGGATTTTCCGGAGCAGCCTGCAGGGAGGCCAGTCAATGGATCGAGCGTGCGTTGGGAAACAGAGTCAGTGAGCAACTGACCTCGGATTTCCACGCCGCGACGGAAACAGGCATCCAACATCGGCAGAGCCACGGAGGGCATGATTGAACCTCAGACTATTCCGCCAAAGTCAAACGCGCAACCGGTGCTTGTCATCGTTGAAGGTCAGTTCGACATCGAGTTCCTGCGGCGAGTCTCGCACACGCTGCATTTGAAAGAACCAGGTCTTCCGTGCCTGGCAGCTGACGAGGCCAGCGGTAAGGCGATCCTCGTCCCGTTCGGAGGCGGTGGCCACGCGGAATGGGCGGAACGGTTTCAGTCTCTGTGCCTCCCGGAGTTTCATCTCTTTGACCGCGAAACGCCGCCCGAGACGGAGTGCCGCATCGCGACTGCCGAGACGATCAACCGGCGTGAGCATTGTCGCGCGGTCGTGATGCAGCGACGCAGCCTCGAAAACTATCTGCATCCGGATGCGATTGCGGAAGCACTCGGCGTCTCCATCGAATTCGGACCCCAATGCTCGGTAGTCGAGCGCGTGGCCACCGAACTGTATGAGACTGGCAGCTTTGCCGTGCCGTGGCAGGAACTGTCCCGCAAAGGCCGGCACCGATTGTTCAACCGGCTGAAACGCCGGCTCAACACGACCGCCGCCGACCGCATGTCCGTATCCCGTCTGGACCAGGCTGACCCGGCCTGTGAAATCCGCGTTTGGCTGAGGTTGATCGCAGACCTCGCCAGCGGTCGCATCTGATTCCTCATTTCCAACTCTTCTCACGGGAGAACGCGTGCAACTTACCGAACAACTGACGGACTACATCCGCGCCTGCTTTGCCGGTATCTGGATCGAGAGTCACGAGCATGACGATGCCATCACCGAAATCGCCCGGATGTGTGAGCAGCAGAACTGGTTACTTGCAACATGTGACCGCGACGCCGGACTCAGTAGCCCCGGTTCCACGAATGAAACGTCTACCGGCTCAACCGATCCCGTCGCGGCAGTCCGCGCCATCAACGGTCTGGCTTCGGGTGACAGTGCCTCGCTGCTTGTACTGAGAAACTTTCATCGTCTGCTCGGCTCGCCCGAGATCATTCAGACCGTCGCTCGGCAGATCAGTCTGGGCAAACAGAACAGGACGTTCCTGATTGTGCTGGCGCCGGTTGTGCAGATTCCGGTCGAACTGGAGAAGCTGTTCGTTGTCGTCTCTCACGACCTCCCGGATCGGACACAGCTCGAACACATCGCTCGCGAGATCGCGACGGAAGACGGCGAACTTCCAGACGGTTCCAATTTGGAACGAGTGCTCGACTCAGCATCCGGCCTGACTCGCTACGAAGCAGAAGGAGCTTTCTCGCTCTCGCTGGTACGATACGGGCGTGTCGAACCTGACGTGATTTGGAACCTGAAATCGCAGACGCTGCAGAAAAGCGGTCTACTCGGCCTGCATCGGGGCGGAGAGCGGTTTGATCAACTCGGCGGCCTCGACAATCTCAAGGCATTTTGTCGTCGAGCACTGACACGGTCGAATGCGCAATCAAAACACCGGCCACGGGGCGTGCTGCTGCTGTCTCCGCCCGGCTGCGGCAAGAGTCAGTTCGCCAAAAGTCTCGGTAACGAAACCGGACGACCGACGCTGACGCTCGACATTGGCAGCCTGATGGCCAGCCTCGTTGGGCAAAGTGAGCAGAACATTCGGCAGGCGCTACAGATCGCCGATGCCATGGCACCGTGCATCCTGTTCTGCGACGAAATCGAAAAGGGACTCGCCGGCGCCGCCGGCAGCGGTCAAGCGGACTCAGGCGTGACGGCTCGCGTATTCGGTCGACTACTCACTTGGCTGAACGACCACACGTCCGACGTGTTCGTTGTCGCGACATGCAACGACATCAGCCGGCTGCCACCTGAATTCGCGCGAGCCGAACGATTCGACGGAGTGTTCTTCGTCGATCTCCCGAATCGGCAACAGCGCGATGACATCTGGCAAATCTACATTCACGAATTCGAGCTGGATGCCGATCAGCAGCAACCCGACGACGACAACTGGACAGGAGCCGAGATTCGATCCTGCTGCCGGCTTGCTGCGCTGCTCGATGTTCCGCTGACGCAGGCGGCTGCCAACATCGTTCCCGTCGCCAGTACATCGAATGAGTCCGTTACGCAGCTTTGCCAGTGGGCTCGGAATCGATGCCTGTCGGCCGACGTGCCGGGTGTCTTCACGTGCCCCTCCTCCAGCCGTCGGCGCAGACGACGTGCCGTCCCGGGAAATCCAATAAACAACTGACGAATTGATTCGTCACCCCACGAACCAACTTCACAGGAACCGCCTATGACACAATCCACGACTGCACCGCCTCATTCGGCAGATGTTGTCCAGCGACTGCGTAACTCGATGGCTGCCGTACGGCTCAGCTTCACCTGGCTTGGCGTCCGTCGAACACTGACACCTCAGCAGAAATCCACAGCGGCCGGAACATTCGGAGCCGAGGGCGACTACCTGTCGGCCGGCAAGAAGCTGCTCGACACGAAACATCCCAGGTTCAAGGCCGTCACTGGCGTTCGCGGCGAGGCTGTTGCGTTCTGGAAAAACATCAGCGTCCCCTGGCCGGAACCAGGAGTTCGGTTGATGCGACAGGACGAAATCGAAGCGTTCGACGAACGAATGCGTTTCCTGTCACGTCGACTTGACGATGCCGTGGACGAGCTGGATCAGCATTTCGATGACCTGAAAGCCTCAGCGCGAGAACGGCTGGGCACTCTGTTCAATGCCGCCGATTATCCCGCGACACTCCGTGGTGCGTTTAGCATCGGGTGGGACTATCCGGCTGTCGAACCACCGAACTATCTGCGACAACTCAATCCCGAACTTTACAAACAGGAGTGCGACCGAGTTCGCTCACGATTCGCGGAAGCAGCCCGGCTCGCCGAAGAAGCTTTCGTCGCGGAACTGTCGGACCTCGTTTCGCACCTCTGCGAACGATTGAGCGGCGAGCAGGATGCCAGGCCAAAGATCTTTCGTGATTCGGCAGTCGACAATCTCACCAATTTCTTTGCGCGATTCCGCTCGCTCAACGTCGGCTCGAACGACGAACTGGAACATTTGGTCGATCAGGCACAGAGCATCCTGCGCGGCGTCAGACCGAGAGCGCTGCGAAAGAGTGGCGAATTGAGACAACACGTCGCGACGCAACTGTCCGGCGTTCAGTCCGTCCTCGATGGCCTGATGGTTGACCGTCCGCGCCGAAACATCCTCCGTCGCTGCCGTTCTGAAACGGAGACAGCCGGATGATTCTGATCGCAGAACCCAACGGACTCATCCGCTGTGTCTATGACGAGGCCATCGACGTCGGACAACTCGGTTCGCCCGCGATCGAACGTGCCAGCCATGTGGAGCCGAATGATGACGGAACGTGGACCGCCGACCTCACTCCGGTCAACGGTCCGCTGCTCACTGGATTTGAAAAACGCAGCGAAGCACTCGCTGCCGAACTTGAATGGCTTGAGGCCAACTGGCTGAACGGCTGAGTCCGTTCGTGATTCATCAGGGACGATTGTGAAACCGTATTCCGGCCGCCCGGCGTTGTTGTCCGGCGGCTTTTTTTACGCGCCCTGATGAACCCCACTAAGGAGACACACCTGTGACCGACAACGAACTCAACCGCGCCGTCGCCC
>CALJUK010001072.1 GCA_937975745.1 uncultured Planctomycetaceae bacterium
GAGCCCGGCGGAGCCGTCCCTGTCGACGTCGACCAGCGTGCAACGGCAAAGCCCCGTTTGCGCGGTCGTCAGCCCTTGTGATGGTCCGGGATGATGGGCCAACCCGTGACTTGTGAGGCGAGTTAACCGCAGCGAATCTCCCGACAATGCCAGGTAGTCGCCCGCAGGTTCGTGGTTGGCCGGCCGGCTTGCCGCGATGAATTCGGCCGAAGTGCGTGGATCGAGGACGGCGACTGAGTAGGGAGCTGATCGAGACTGACCGGAAACCGCCTCCACACCAGACTGTGACGGAATGCTCCGGGTCGACTGCTGTTCGATCCGATCCAACTCAATCCCGCCGCTACCAATCACTCGGACGGAGGCGATCACACGACGATCTTTCAAGACGGCAACCGGGTCGCAGTCGTTCGCCAGAAACGCAGTCACATTGTCGGGCAGGGGAATGCCATCATCCCAAGCCTCTGGCGGGTCAACCGTACCGGGGACGATGAAGACGCGAATATCGTGCTGCTCGAGGAGCGAAAGCCCTTCGATCAACTGCAACCGAGCCCTTAAACTCAGGTCGGTCGGATCAAAGAGATTTCCTGTCAGCAGCAGGAAATGCACTTGCCGCTCGATGCATTCGGCCAGAATCTGGTCAAATGCTGTCAGCGTGGCATCCTCGCAGATCGGCCGCAGCTTTTCGCTGACCGAGGCGATGCCCGCCAACGCATGATCTAGATACAAGTTGCACGCGTGTATGAACCGGAGTCCGTCAAACGCCACGGCAGAGTCCCTTCCGCCCGGTGAAACCGTTCAGAGCTCAGAGTCAAATTCAGTGAATCCGTTCGAAACAGCCGACACCGATCCCCAACACTCGAACGTGACGCATTCCGGAACCGATTCCTCCCGGACAATGATGCCCTCACGCCGCAAGAAGTGGTCTCGATCGGCAAAAGCTGCGGGAGTTTATCTCGACAGGCAGTTTGCGGGAACCCCGGATTCGGCCCAACACCTCTCACACGTACACTTCTTCGCTGTAAATTGAGCGTACAAAAGCCAAGTTGTCGACCTGTTGTGGTCCGTCGGTTCATCGGGAAAGCGGCAGTTGGCAGCGGCCGGCCGGTCCGATACCCTGCGAGGGCCGATATCCAATCGCGAGGCAGACAGCCACCTGATGCGTTGATCCAGGGGAAACGACGAATGGGCTCGCACAAATATCTGACACAGCCGCCGGCGATCGATCGCATGCCACCGGGAATTCCCTACATCATTGGGAACGAGGCAGCTGAGGGGTTCAGCTACTACGGGATGCGGGCTGTTCTGACGGTCTTTATGACGAAGCACCTGCTGGATGCGGCCGGCCAACCCGCGACGATGGGAGAGGAAGAGGCCAAATACTGGTTCCACACCTTTTCGATGGCGGTCTACTTCTTTCCGATTCTCGGCGCCATCGTGTCCGACTGGCTGTGGGGGAAGTATCCCACCCTTCTTGGACTTTCGGTGGTCTACTGTGCCGGTCACGCCATCCTGGCGTTGCTGGACCTGCCGGTGCTGCTTGCGCCGGCCGAGAGTCCCATTTCCCCCCGGACCATCCTGTGGCTGGGGCTGGCATTCATCGCTGTCGGAGCCGGCGGGATCAAGCCGTGCGTGTCGGCCCATGTGGGGGACCAGTTCGGAGAACAAAATCAGCATCTGCTCAGCCGCGTCTTCAGCTGGTTCTACTTCTCGATCAATCTTGGTGCGACCGCCTCGTCGCTGCTGACGCCGATTCTGCTGGCGGAATTCGGCCCCGGCTGGGCGTTTGGTATTCCGGGCGTGCTGATGGGCGTGGCCACGCTGATGTTCTGGATGGGTCGGAATGTCTTCGTCCATATCCCGCCGGGGGGCAGCCGCTTCTTCGGGGAGACATTCAGTCCGGCCGGAATTCGGGCCGTTATGAATCTGATTCCACTGTATGTTTTCGTGGCCGTGTTCGGGGCCTTGTTCCACCAGACCGGTT
>CALJUK010001073.1 GCA_937975745.1 uncultured Planctomycetaceae bacterium
CGAAAACCGATTTGGATCCGAAAACCGATTTGGTGAGGCTGTCTCCTTTGGCGGTGTGAGCGCCTCGGGCGTTGACTGACCGGTCGGCGGCGACATCCGGTTGCCGCGATTGAACTGACGGAAACTCTCATTCCGCGATGTCGAGCGACCTTCGCTGCGGGATGGCGGTCGAGTTTCGATGCGGGGCGAAGACGGAGCTGCCGATCGACTCGGGCGACTGTGGTTCGCCGACGGCGAGGGGCCCTGAGCCGATTTCGGTGCGGATCGGGGGGTAGACTTGGGTGCGGCTTCCTTTGGTTCCGGTTTCGAGGCGGATCGCTCTTTCTGTCCTTCGCGCGGCTTCGCCGACAGTTCCCCACCGGAGACGATCAGAATCCCTATTCCGGCGAGAGCGACAAACAGATGGAAGGTGGCCGTACCGTAAACTGGACGTTGCTCTTGTCGACGCATCGAGAATCTCATGTCATCCCCTTCCAAGTCGAAAATGCGGACCATCGTCCCCGCGAACCGACGTAGATAGGGACGCGCAAACTGTGCCGAGATTCTGACCTCAGCCAGGACAGACTCGCCACTTGTGACGTAACTGAAACCTACAAAGACGTTGCGGCGATTGAGACACCACAATTGGAAGATTCACGCCGTCCGCAGCCACACCAGAATGTGTCGCATACAACGATTACAGTGACGTCAGAGTGACGGCACGCCGTGACCTGCGGAACGAACAGCGAAGGCTACTCATCTTCGCCTTCGTCCTCCGTTGTCGGGGCAAACCCCCGCCGGAGCGTGTTCTCGGTCACATTCACGGGCACGACAAACTGGCTGAGATAATCGGGCCCCCCTGCCTTGCTGCCGATTCCCGAGAGTTTGAACCCGCCGAACGGCTGACGGTTCACAAATGCCCCCGTGATGCCCCGATTCAAATACAGGTTCCCGACCAGGAACTCGGACCAGGCTCGCATGAGATTCTGCGGACTCCGCCTGAGCATACCCCCGGTCACGGCGTAGGGCGTGTTGTTCGCGATAGCGAACGCCTCGTCGAGGTTGGCTGCCGGCAGGACGGTCAACACCGGCCCGAAGATTTCGTCCTGCGCCAGCCGGGACTCGGGCGAGGCACCCGTAAAGATATGAGGCGCGACATAGAACCCCTCTTTGGCCAGCTTTCCGACGTCCCCGCCGTACGCGAGTTCGCACTCGTCTTTCCCGACGGCGATGTAGTCGTGCACCTTCTCCAAAGCTTCGGCATCAATGACGGGACCAACCACTGTCCCGGGATCTCCCGCCGGGCCAACCGGCAGACTGGCTGTCGCCTGGACCAGTCGTTCCAAAAACGTGTCGTAGACACCCCGCAGGACAATCACGCGTGAGCAGGCCGAGCACTTCTGACCGGCGTAACCGAAGGCACTGTGAACGACACCCATCACAGCCCAGTCCAAGTCGGAATCGTCGTAGACAATGATCGCATTCTTGCCCCCCATATCGGCGAGGACTTTCGTAACCGACTTCCGTCCCCCTTTCGGTTCTGACGCTGCCGCATTGATCGAAAGCCCAACTCCACGCGACCCGGTGAAGGCAATCAGATCGACGTCCGGATGTGTGACCAGCGCCTGTCCGACTTCCTCGCCAATTCCCGGAAGATAGTTGACCACCCCATCCGGAAGTCCGGCGGCAGAAAAGATCTCCATCAGCTTGGATGCCACAACCGACGACTGTTCGGCCGGTTTCATCACAACCGTATTGCCTGTCACCAATGCCGCGACTGTCATGCCGGTCAGAATAGCCAATGGGAAGTTCCAGGGGGCAATCACGACAGCCACGCCACGCGGCCGATAGAAGTAGAAGTTTTCTTCGCCGGGCAAATCGCAATGCCGTCCTTTCGCCATTCGCCGCATCTGCGCGGCGTAGTACATGCAGAAGTCAATCGCCTCAGCCACATCGCCGTCCGCCTCGGCCCAGGGCTTGCCCGATTCGTGCACAATCCAGGCGGCCAGTTCGAACCGTCGGATGCGCATCTCAGCCGCCACCAGCTCCAGCCGGTGCGATCGTTCTTCCGGCTCGACACGGGACCAGCGGCGAAACGCGTTGCGGGCCGCTTCAACGGCCTGGTCGGCTTCGGCCGGACCGGCTGCAGTAATCGTGGCAATCGTCGTCTTCCGATGCGACGGATTGACCGAGACAAGCGTCTTGCGTGTCTCGATCGAACGGCCGTTGATAAAGATCGGACAACTTCCCCCGAACTGGCCG
>CALJUK010001074.1 GCA_937975745.1 uncultured Planctomycetaceae bacterium
GATGCATCGTGCTTATAGAAACACGGCCGCTGGGTGGTTTGTGTCCGTCGGCCAGGATGACACCCGACAGACCGGCCGACTCCACGGCGCGTTTTGCCCGTTCCAATTGACCGGTTGACCGGACGAATAGACCGATCTCGTGCGGGAAAATGCCGGTGCCTATCTGCTCGCCCAGTCGGTCGGCGACCGTACGGATTTCTTCTTCTTCGGAAGCCAACACCAGGATCTCCGGAGCGGGACCGTTGAAGACCGAAACCGTGTCGCTGCGGTCGTCGGTGTTTCCGTCGACGTCGGTCACGTCAGGCCCCAGCAGCCGGTCAGCCTGCAGCCGAATCTGATGTGACGTCCGGTAATTCACTCGCAGCGTGCGACTCCGCCCCCGAATGTCCACGCCGAGAGACTTCCAGGAGAACGGTTGCTGGAAGATGCGTTGCCCCAAGTCACCCGCGAAGAATAATCCGTTCGGTCGGTTGGCTCCGAGTGCCGCCAGGAACCGCAGTTGCGTCACACTGACATCCTGCGACTCGTCAACGACTGCGAAATCGTAAGGAGGTGTCACACTGCCGTTGAAGACTTCGGTCAATCGGGCAAACGTCGCCGCTTCAGTGATCAGTCCTGCCGACTGCAGAGCGCTGTGAACCTCATCGAAAATCATCCAGAGCCGCTGTCTTTGAGCTTCCGGCAGGCGGGTCTTACGCCCCAGGCGGGCCACGTCTCGGTATTCTTCCCAAGTCTGCAACTGCCAGGCATCGACAACGTGCCGCCACTCAGAAACCAGAAAGGACAGACTGAACTTGTGGTCGGGCCCGTTCCGAGATGCCTGCTGAATCAGATGTCGGACGGCTTCATCGTCGGCCAGTTTCGCCGGCGGACAATGCAACCGATGGAGACGCTCGGCGACTGTCGGCAAGGCGTAGACGTCGATCCGTTCCGCCAGTCGAGGTTCACTGCTTACCAGCCGCTTCAGGCGAGTCTGGAGGGCGTCGGCGAGTGTGTCTGAAAAAGTTGTCAGCAGAACCCGAGCATCGGGATTGGTCCGGGCGAGATGGACCGCCCGATGCAACGCAACGATTGTCTTTCCCGTCCCGGCAGAACCGGAGACACGGGCCGGCCCGGAGTAATCCCGGTCCACAAGCTGCCGCTGGTCAGGATGCAGGAAGACGGTCCACTTTTCCCAGGGAAAGTCGAGAGCCGCTGCCAGTTCTTTCACGTTTGTCATCACGCGGAATCGCCGCTGGGCGTCCGGATGTTCGAACGGGTCAGCAGTGACCGGCTCGGGAACCCGCGGCTTGCCACCCGTCGCCAGTTCCAGCAGGGCTTCGGCCGCTTCAGCGGGCAGATGGTCGACAATCCCCAGGAGACTCTCTTCCGTGGCCGTCGGACGTCGTCCAGCCAGTCAGACGGCACACCGTAGCCCAGCAATTCATCATCACTGATGCCGCCGAAAAGCACTTGTGCCGGCTGTGCTGTCGCAACTGCAGGAGCTTCAACATATGTCGGAACGACGATTTCCTGGACTGTCTCGCGAACTTCGACCAGCTGGGCGGCCCCGGTCTTGGGGTGCGTCTCCAGCCTTCGGCGTTTGGCCCAGGCGTAAGCTTTATCGTGGTGGTTGACGTAACAGAGGAGGAGGCAGTCGGCCGACTTGTGAACGATCAGTCGGATGTCACTGCTGACCCGGACCGACCAGAAGTTCTTGTCCTTGGCCTTGTCCAGTTTGTGGAAACGCATCCCCGGATTGGCCGGGTTCAGCTGCAGGTCAAAAGCCGTTGTCTTGACCGTCTTCTGCTCATCGCCTGTCAACTTGGCCAGACTGTCGGTGAATGTGTCCGCGATGAGAAAGTTCATCAGTCGTCTGGATTTCAGTTAATCGAAGAGGGGCTGCGAAACAGAAATTCCCGTGGGTATTGACTTTACACGCTCTGTTGACGATTTTCATTAACAAACCTAAAGTGCCATCGCTTACAATGGAGATAAAGTTTGGAGGCACCCGAATTGCATATGAATACCGGCGCCGGACCGTCATTTGGCAACCCGCCCGTCGTTGAAACGGTGCTGTCCGTCCAGTTCGATGAGTTGCGAAGTTTCCGGACGGTACATTTCGGGAACTATCATGAGACCGTCAAGGACCGCTTCCCTATCGCCGAAGATAGGCCTCGACTTGAACCCGTCAGCGAATCGTTTCCGCGAGTGCCACTTAGGCCGACACTCCAAATTTCCCCCGACAGTGGTAGTCCAGGGCGGGTTTGGTTCCGAGACGCAGTCGATGGATGCCTGATGCTCCAATTGCAGCCGGATCGGTTCGCATTCAACTGGTGCCGCCGCGAGGGGGAGGATTATCCCCGTTATGCCTCGAATCAACCACGGGTGATCGAAGAGTTCAATGGGTTCCGTGAGTTCGCGGCTTGTCACGGGCTTGGCGAAGTGAAGCCAAATCTTTGTGAAGTCACGTACGTCAATCATATCCTTCCAAAGGAAGGCGAGACCGCAACAGAGTGCTTCGCCTCAGTGTTCTCAGGCATACATTGGCAGTCAACTGACGGCTGGCTGCCCCAGCCTCCGGAGGCTGTGTCGCTGAACCGCGTTTTTGTGATTGGTGACCAAAAAGGCCGGTTGTATGCCGAGGCCAGCATTGCGAACGAAAGAACCGTCGGAGATTTGATTGGTCTGAAAATCACTGCAAGAGTTATTCACAAAGACGATGACGACCTTGGCGAGAATCTGGACCTCGCCCACGAGTGGGTCGTAAGGAGCTTTGTTAGCCTCACCGAACATCAAGCGCGGCACGAACGCTGGAGACAGGAATCATGATGGATACGACGTGGGCTCCGAAAACGGCCAGCGCTTTCTCAGAATTCCCGAGACTGGCAACTGGGGCGGACAGTACTGCCGAAGGGCTCTATTCGCTGCTTGCGCTGCGAGATTGTCCTGCCAGTTGGGTATCCGACTGCGTCGCCCGAATCGAGCGGCTTCGTGAGTTAACGCCCAACTGGAACAGCTACGGAGCGAACCCGGTTGACGTGGGTTCCATCGCATCCGCTACGCAGCTCGTCCCATGGTTGGCTGGAATCGAAGGCATCAACTCCCCTCGCGTTGCCGCATCCCCGGAAGGGTACGTCGCTTTGTCATGGGAGTGGGAGCAACAGACGCGAGAACTCGACTTGGAAGTCCTCCCGGACGGAACGTTGAGGTATTCATTCCTTGACGAACGAAGACCTGCTGCCGACGTCGAAGCCGAGACCACTAACCCAGGCAAAATCGCAGACCTGCTTACGAAGCTGTAACGGATGGTGAATGGAATCCACGGGCGAGGCAATCAGTGACGCCGACATCCTGTTGCGTCGCGTCCCCCCTTTCTCTGAGAAGTTTCAGACGATTGTTGAACGCGCTGATGGCGGATTCCGGGCCGTAAGCAGCGTCATGTCAACCAGGAGAGATGAAGATTACCTCTCCTGTTCGCTTTCGCGAATAACCTCTCCCTCTCAACTTCTGGACGATTTGCGGGAAGATGGACTCGATCCAAAAGGCTGGCTCGTCT
>CALJUK010001075.1 GCA_937975745.1 uncultured Planctomycetaceae bacterium
ATCCGAAGAGGATGCGGGATGTTGAAATGGAACTGAGCGGATCAGACGCCAATCCACAATTGCCTGCGACTCCAACGCGTTCGTAGGCGTGTCTCTGGTCTTGACCGTGATCGTGATCTTGATTTGCAACATAAACCGAATGAAAGAGAACCGATGAAACGTCTAGCACGACTGACTTGTCTGACTGGTTTGGTGGGAGTGATTGCCGCTGGATGGATGGGGAGTACTTCGCCGGCCACTCAGGCGGCAGCTGCGGCCGCACAGAATGGGATCGAGCCGGTCGAGCCCGACATGCACGAGTTCATGGAGCACGTCTTCCAGCCAACATTCAAGCGGCTCCGGACAGCCATGGCTGCTGAACCAGCCGACAACGCTGTCTGGAAGGCCATCAAGGCCGACTCGCTGATCCTGGCCGAGGGAGGTAATCTGCTGCTGATGCGCACCCCGACAGATGATGCGGCCGACTGGGCGAAGCATAGCGTTCACGTCCGCGATTTTGGGAGCCATCTCTACCGGGCTGCCAAGACGAAAGACTTTCCGGCCGCACGCAAGGGCTACGAGTCAATGGTCACGAACTGCAACGCGTGCCATCATCAGTTTGCCGGCGGCGAGCACATCCTGAAGCCGTGAGAACGGCCTGACGCGTGGGACGCTGCAGTTCTCCTTGCTTTATTGCCCCAGGACGGCAAGCGACTTGCTGTCTCCCCTTCCAACCTCGCAGAGAAGGTTCCTGCCAGATGACGATTCAGGATGAAAGTCACTCTCCACAGTCGGAGCATCACGACAAACGCAATTCATGCCGTCCGGCGTGCCCTGTCTGTGGCGGAACGCTCATCGAGATTCGTGCGAAACTGCAGTGTTCTCGCTGTCACACGATTTGCGAAACATGTTGCGAGGGTGGTCCGGGATAGTCGCGGAGCAGTCTCTCTGGATGCCCCTGCAGACTGTGACAGGATGAAGCCCCCGGAACTGGTCATTTCAGAACCAACCACCTTCGCCGGACGCTCGTTCACCGCCACAGACAATGCCACGTCATCCAGGCGAAACGACCACACGCCACTGATCCAATGCGGCGCAGCATTCCGTGGCGTGCCCCGGTTGGGAACGGCAGACAGTCACTCTGTCTCGCGATCCCGATTCGCGCAGTTCGAAACGGCGGCACGCTTTTGATCGCCGGAATGGCAACACATTCGCCGGGATGATCGAGGGACGTTCTGGCGGAGACGCATCTCCGAACAAAAGCCCCAGACGGTTCTACTTCATCAGATCAGCGATGGCAGCTTGTGCCGCCCTGCGATACTGCGGGCTGGCATCCTCGTCATTCGCGACTTTCTGGAATGTGATGGCCGCCGCCTCGTCGCGACCCGCTGCGGCGAGAGTTTGACCGGTGGCCAACAGCAGGGACCTTCGCCAGGTGCCCGACAGTTTCTGCGGGTCGACCCGACTGAGAATCTGCAATGCCTCATCAAACTTCATCTGCCGTGTCAGGATCCGCGCCGCCCCTTGAAGTCCCGTGTAATACTCGGCACTTCCTGTGTTGATCGTCGAATCGGCAATGAGCCGGTAGGTTTCGAGGGCGGCCTGATCGTCTTGCAGGACATTCTCCCGATTGACGGCGATGGCTCGTAGAAGACTCATTCGAGTCCTGGTGTCGGATGTGTACTCGAGCGCGAGCTGAAGATCCGCCTCAGCTTTGTCGCCAATCTTGATAGCGGAATAGGCTGTTCCCCGTAAAAATGCCCCCGGACCGATCTGCCAGAATGGCCACGCGGCCAAGTCCTCCTTGCCATACTGGTCCACCACGGCCTGTTGGTTACCCCGCGCCGCGAGGTTCTCCATGCGGACAGTGGACG
>CALJUK010001076.1 GCA_937975745.1 uncultured Planctomycetaceae bacterium
AGCGCGACACGGACAACACCGGCCCCAAAAACCGTCAGGAGACGACAGCCCCTTGCGATCAGCAGTCTCGTGAATGTGATCTCCGAATGCGAATCTCTGGTCTGGGGGCTACTCATCGATGGCTGGCCTTTGCGAGGGTCATCTTGTCCAGCATGTCCGGGTCGGGCACAGTTGCAATTCCCGGAGCATCCTGAGCCCGGAAGCGGGCCGGTGCAGAGTGGATCATTGCCGGCATGGACAAATCCTGCGAGAAAAAGCGATCCGTCGGGAAAATGTCGTTGGGGTATTTGATGTTGGGCAATGTGGCGAGCGCGACGCAGTGATGCCCGCCGATCGAACTTTCCAGCATTCCACCGATCCAGCAGGGAATGCCAGCGTCGGCTGCGAGAGAATTGATCGCGATGGCATTGGTCAAGCCGCCGACACGTCCCGGCTTGATGTTGATCCAGCCGCAGGCCTTCGCAGCAATCGCTTTGCGGGCCTTCGCGATCGAGTTGATACTTTCATCCAGGCAGATCGGTGTCTTGATTTGCGCCTGCAACGCGGCGTGGTCGATCAGGTCGTCGTTCGAGAGGGGCTGCTCGATCATCACCAGATTGTAGCGATCGAGCTGCTTGAGCATCTCCAGGTTGTCGAGTGTGTAGGCGCTGTTGCAGTCAACATGGATCGGCAAATCGGGGAACCGCTCGCGGACGGCATCCAGCATGTCGAGCTCCCAGCCTGGTCGATATTTCAGTTTGACCCGCTCGTAGCCTGCGGCGACCGCCTGCTCCATCGTCTCCACCAGCAGTTCGAACGACTCCATGATGCCGAAGTCGGCGCCGGCTTCGATCTCCGGCCCGGTTCCTCCGATCAACTGCCATAACGGGACACCCTGGATGTGTGCTTCCAAATCCCACCAGGCCATGTCGAACCCGGATTTGGCGAATTGGTTTCCCTTGATCCACGACAGACGTGATTGCAGCTCTTCGCCAGAGCCAATCTCCTGGCCGAGCAGCCGCGGAGCCAGGACCGTGTTCGAAAGGAGAAAGACTCCGGCGGCAAATTCCGGGGAATATGCCGGGTACTGCCACGGTGTGGCCTCTCCCCAGCCGACATGATCTCCAGAGACCAGTTTTACCAGGACCGATTCAATCGAGTAGGCATCGTCGAATGCCGTTCGGAACGGGTAAACCAACGGCATAGCTACGTGGTACAACTCGATCGCGTCGATCTTCATGGCGGGGCGTCTCGGGAAAGTGATTGATCTACGGAGTGTACGATATCGTCTTTTGAAATGGGACGTGAAGTGGGGGCGCTCAGCGGTTGGGATCAGGCGAGAACTTCGTCGATCACGTGGCCGAAGTCCTGTTCGAGTCGCTTTTGTCCCGGAACTTCCATCCGATGCGACTCAAGACCAAGCTGTCGGAGAATTGTGGCATGAATATCGGTCACATAGTGCGGATTCTCGACCGCGTGGAAACCGATCTCGTCGGTTGAACCGTGGGCAATCCCCCCTTTGATTCCCCCGCCAGCCATCCAGACGCTGAACCCGTACGGGTGGTGATCGCGGCCGTCGGCACCCTGCGAACCGGGTGTCCGGCCGAACTCCGTGGCGAAGACGACCAACGTTTCGTCGAGCATGCCCCGCTGCTTCAGGTCGGTCAGCAGACCGGCGATCGGACGATCGACCTGCATCGAGAGTTCCGCATGCTTTTCTTTCAACTTCGAGTGCTGATCCCAGGCACCGGCGGCACCATCACCATGCATAATCTGGAT
>CALJUK010001077.1 GCA_937975745.1 uncultured Planctomycetaceae bacterium
TCTGGCGTTGCGCGATATGCGAGATTGCAGCATTGTCTGTGACTCCACTCTCGTCATCTTCCCGTCCGATGCGACAGACCGGTTAACAGCCGTCTTACGGACCGAGAAGTCATTCAGTCCAGGTAGAGAAACTCGTTCAAATTGTACGCCAGGACGCAAACCTGTGTGACCGCCTGAGCGTGGTCGAGACCGTGCTTGCTTTTCGCACGGTGGTAAAAATCGATGGCCAGTCGTGTTTCGTCGTCCGCGGGCGAACGTTGTAGCACTCGCCAGAGGATTTCTTTGATGGCCGCCGCGGGATCGCTTTCGGAGAACTCTTGCAGAATGTTGGCCGCAAAGACGTTGGCCTCGCGGTGGAGGAAGTCGCCATTGAGCAACGCCAAGGCCTGCGTCGGTTGCGTTGTCGAAAACCGAACAGCACACGTGCTATCACCCTCAGGAGCATCAAATGACTCGATGATCGGCGTGTGCAACGAGCGTTTGGAAAAGATGTAAATACTCCGCCGGCGTCGTTCTTCCTCGCTCGACTGGCCCCATCCTTCTCCCGGGCGGGATTGTCCCGCCAGGATGGCTTCGGGAATGATTGTGTAAATGCTCTGGCCGCCGATCTCGTTCAGATTGAGACTCTGATTGACCGCCAGGATCGAATCGCGGATCTCTTCCGCGGTCAGTCTTCTGGGGGAAAATCGCCAGTAAAGATTGTTTTCGGGATCGGCTGCGAGTCCAGCCGACGACGCCTGCGACGACATCCGATACGTGCTCGAGAGCATCAGTTCGCGATGCAAGGGCTTCAGTCGCCAGCCCTGTGCGACAAGCTCGCTTGCCAGGTAGTCCAGCAACGCGGGATGCGAGGGAGGTTTACCGGCGAGGCCGAAATTGTTCGGACTCCCCACAATTCCCCGGCCGAAGTGATACTGCCACAACCGATTGGCCATCACCCGGGCCGTCAGCGGGTTCTCAGGAGAGCTGATCCACTCGGCCAGAGCGCGGCGGCGACCGCAGGAGTCGGCATCCGCTGCGGGCGTTACGATCTCGGGGGTCGGAGGTGAGAGAACTTGCAGAAAGGCGGGTTGCACTTCCTCTTGCGGAACATGCGGATTTCCGCGGACCAGGATGTGTGTCTTCGGACAGTCCGCGCCGTTTTCTTTGACCGCCAAAGCCCGGTGTTGCGACTTGGGAGGTGACTTTCGCTTGGATTCCAGTTCGTGTGTCAACGTACAGAAGCGGCGGAAGTCTTCCCGGGCGAGGTGATCCGGAATTCTCTTGGCAAGAATCGGGAAGTGGAAGCCGGGGTCCTCCCATTGCTCGGACTCTTCCGGGGTAAATGTGGACCTCACGGAATCGACGATCGCCTTTCGCTCGGCTTCCATCTGCTCAACGTCGGCGTGATACTCCGCAAGAGTCTGCTCATCGGCGAGTTGCTGTTCCGGAGTCGCAATCGAAGCGAGGGAGGCGTCTTCGATCGAGTCGAGCGAGCGGACGCCAAACCGCCGAACATTCCGAAAGAAGGCGAGCATCCTGTAGTAGTCGGCCTGCGGGATCGGGTCGAGTTTGTGGTCGTGGCAGCGAGCACAGCCAATTGTCAAACCCAGGAAGACCTGCCCTGTCGTCGAGAGAATGTCGTCCAGGTCGTCGTACAGCGCTTGCAGCGGGTCGGCCGGTTCGTCGTCCCAAATTCCCAGACGGTAGTAGCCGGTCGCAATGAGCGTTTCGCGGGTGACGTGGTCGAGTTCGTCTCCGGCGAGTTGTTCTCGAATAAACTGGTCGTAAGGCTTGTCTGTGTTGAAGGCCTGGATGACGTATTGGCGATATCTCCAGGCAAACGGTTTGTTGCCATCCCGTTCGAAACTGTTTGTTTCTGCGAAACGGACCAGGTCGAGCCAATGTCGTCCCCACTTCTCTCCGTAGTGTGGGGACGCCAGCAAACGATCGACAACCCGTTCGTAGGCCGCGGGTGATTGGTCTGCGAGAAACTTGCGGACTTCCGCGGGTGTTGGCGGGAGACCGATCAAATCGTAATAGGCACGGCGGAGCAGGACGGCCTTTTCAGCCTCGGGAGCTGGCTGCAGTCCAGAAGATTCCAGCCGAGACAGAACGAAACGGTCCACCGCAGAACGGGGCCAGGCGGACTCCTGGACGGCCGGAACCTCGGGACGGACAACAGTCCGAAACGACCAGGACTGTTTCGTTGCCTCCGTGATCTGAGGCGGACCATCTGTTTCCTCCTCAGCCTTCGATTCCGCTTTCATCGGAGCCAGTTCGGCCCGGTCCGACCAGGGAATTCCCGATTGCACCCAGCGTGTCAGGACGGCGATCTGCGGGGCCGACAGCTTTCCTGTGGGGGGCATTTCGTAAGTGCGGTAATTGATCGCATCCAGCAACAGGCTGGTAGACGGCTGATCGAGTGAAACCGCCGGTCCCGTTTCGCCCCCCTTGAGGAAAGACTCGCGGGTGTGCATATTCAAGCCGCCCCGAAGTTTCCCCTCTCCGTGGCATTTCCAGCAGTGTTCGACCAGGATCGGGCGGACGTGAGATTCGAAGAACTGACCGGGGTCTTGGGCATCCGTCTGCGACTCCACCAGTTCGTCAGGCTCCGCGGTCGTACGCGCGGGTGGTTCGGGTTCGGCCGCGACTGCCACCGCAGGCGCGTGTCGTGATGGGGAATCATCCGAGGCGGCAAACAGAAGCCAAGCCGCGACGGGGGCGAGCAGTCCGACATTCCGCATCAGTGGAAAGAAGTGTCGCATCATACGTGATAGACGCCGATGGAAGTTTCGAGGGAATTTCGGAAGCGCGTGAGAACGCAGTTTAAGACCGAACGCGTCGCAAAGCCTTTGGCGGCGACGCGGGATTCGTGAAAAGTTCAGAATGTTTCCGCTACGGACACAAAAGTTCAATATCACAGTTCGAGTGGTCAGAATCAAGCTGCGTTCGACGTTCCTGCAAATGTTGTGGTCCGGTCGTTCGGAGTGCCCACGGCTTCGTTCAGAAGCGAAAACGGACGAGTCGGATGCGAGGGCCTGCGAATTTCTGCACGATCCAGTGCAATGCTGGCTGGTTGGTGGCAGCATCTCTGATGGGCCGTTACGATTGCAAAAAGTTGCCTCGCGTCACCACGACGACGCGTGGAGCACAAACCGTGGCCACGTTCGAAGCCAATGTGTAAGTTGACAAAAGATTCCCCCCCAGCCGAAACAGACTCTGCCGCTGTCCCCGCCCCGGGGCCGATCGATCGGGCCGCGCGATGGATGCGGCAACGATTTCGGCGCGGACTGATTCCTGCTGTTCCTCTCACGATTGTTCTGGCGTGTCTGGTTGGAATTGCCGCCGGTTACGGATCGGTCGCATTTTCGCTGCTGATCGAGACGGTCACGCACTTCACGGTGGAAAGGGCCTGCCACCTGGCAGTGGAGAACCGCTTCTGGTTACTCGCAGTCGGTGTCTGGCCCGCATTGGGACTGTTGGCCGTCTCGTGGTTCACTCGCCGCTTTGCTCCGGAGGCTCAGGGACATGGCGTTCCGGAAGTGATTGCCGCAGTCGCCCGCCACGATGGCATCATTCGTCCAAGGGTCGCCATTGTGAAGATTCTGGCGAGCGGCGTGTGTATCGGGACGGGGGGCTCCATCGGCCGGGAAGGTCCCATCGTGCAGATCGGTGCCGCGGTCGGCAGTGTGGCCAGCCAGTTGTTCCGACTGTCGGCACGACACACCAAGGTTCTGGTCGCAGCCGGTGCCGCCGCCGGCATCAGCGCAACCTTCCACGCTCCGTTGGCCGGCGTGATGTTTGCGAGCGAAATCATTCTCGGCAACTTTGCGGTCGAGAGTCTCACACCCGTGGTCATTGCCGCCGTCCTGGCAGACGTGATTCAGGTGCAGGTGGGAGAACACGGCTGGAATCCCGCCTTCCCGCAGTTGAACCATAGCTACGAAGGGTCTTGGTCCCAGTTGCCGACCTTCCTGATTCTGGGGCTGGTCTGTGGGTTGGCGGCAGTGTCTTTCACGAAGCTGGTCTACGCGATTGAGGACATCACCGCGAAACGGATCAAGAAGTGGACGTGGCGAGCAGTTATTTGCGGGTTGCTATT
>CALJUK010001078.1 GCA_937975745.1 uncultured Planctomycetaceae bacterium
GCGGCAGCTCCTGTAAGCACTGAAGCGCCGCCATCTGGAACAGCATCCCGGGCTGTCCGAATTGGAAGCGCGCATCTCCACCTACGAACTGGCGGCCAAAATGCAGACAGCCGCAACCGAAGCCCTGGATCTGGCCCGGGAAACCAAAGCCACCCAGGAGATGTACGGGATGCACAGCGCAAACCAGACGACGGCCGAGTTCGGCTCGCGCTGTCTCGTCGCGCGGCGTCTGATCGAGCGCGGTGTCCGCTTCGTCCAGGTCTACACGCAGAACCAGTTGTGGGACAGCCACGGCGGAATCATCCCCAATCTTCCCAAGGCGTGTGAAAAGGTCGATCAGGGATCCGCCGCATTGGTCCGCGACCTCGAACAGCGAGGGCTGCTCGACGAAACCGTGGTCCATTGGGGAGGCGAAATGGGACGGCTGCCCGTCCTTCAAAACGACGCAGGCAGAAACAAGATCGGCCGCGATCACAACACCTACGGTTTCAGTAGTTGGGTGGCAGGCGGTGGCTTCAAGCAGGGACACGTCTACGGCAAAACCGACGACTTCGGCCACAAAGCAATCGAAGACATCGTCCATCACTACGACTATCACGCCACACTTTTGCACCTCTTCGGCCTGTCAACAGACGACGCGACCTTTATGTCGGGAGCCCGCAAGGTCAGCCTTCTCGACGGCCAACCGGGCGAAGTCATCCCCGGCCTGCTCGCGTAAGTGGGCTATTCTCTCGACACACGTCATTCACAGCATTCGACCAGGTTGCTTTGCAGCCTGTCGGCCGCCGGTGTCGACGACAGTTTCTGTCATCACTCACCTAAGGGTCGGCGGTCACACCGACTTGTCGTCCGGCCTGTTTGAGACGATGCCGTGTTCGGAACACTGTTGGCGGAGACGCTTGGGACTCGTCTCGATTCCGGTCCCACAGTGGTATTCCTTCTTCTCGCACGAAATGGCGTCTCCCAATGGGATTCCGGACTCTCAGTCCGCGGAGGGTTCGATCGGCAAACCAAGCGGACATTCCGGACGGTGAGATAAGAAGAAGACTTCGATCGGTGGACGGATGGACGAAGCGAATATTTGCCCATCTTGACCGAATCTACAGGAACAGCTATTCTCAGCATGCGCCGACTGATTCATCGCCCGTTCGGGACTCGGCGGCTTTGGCCAGATTGCGGCACTGATGCACTTCGCGTTCTTTTCCGCCGCTTCATCGGGCGATCCTTCAGGATTCGAGGGAATGCTGTTCCGACGGACGGATCGCACGCTGACTGTGGACTCTCCTGCCAAGTTGAACTTGTTCTTGGAGGTTCTGGGGCGGCGTCCTGACAATTACCACGAGATTGAAACCCTCATGGTCGCGGTAGACTGGTTCGACTCGCTGGGCATTCAGTTGGATGCCTCTCCGTTGGCCGAGCCCGCTCCGCACGGTGTCCCCGGAGTTCGTCTGGTCGTACATCAGGCTTTTGACCGTGGCGTCGTCTTTCACCGCAGCCATTCCATCCCAGTCGACTCTCGCAATCTTGTCGTACGCGCCGCAGAGTTAATCGCTCCGCTGGCAGCGCAACGGCAACCGGTCCGGATCGATCTTGTCAAAAGGATTCCGCCGGAATCCGGTCTGGCGGGCGGTTCAGCCAATGCGGCGGCCGCCTTGGTCGCGCTGAACGAATTCTGGCAGGTCGGTCTCAGCCAGATCGAATTAGCGGAACTTGCCAGCCAACTTGGCAGCGACATCCCATTTTTTCTGTCGTCCCACAATGCCGCGGTCTGTACCGGGCGGGGCGAGCGGATTGACCCCTTGAGATTGGCCGGACAGTTGCACGTGGTGATTGTCCGTCCGAAGACGGGTGTCTCGACAGCTGAAGTCTATCGTCGTTGTCGATCCACCGCACAACCGCAATCTGTTGAGAAGTTACGGGCCCGGCTGCTGTCCGGAGAGGTAACGCGTGGGCCGTTGGAACTTTGGAACGCCTTGCAGGAACCGGCAGAGCAAATCAATCCGGAAATCCACGCATTGTGTGGATTGCTGCAATCTGAATCGCCGCTGGGTGTGCTCATGAGCGGTAGCGGAAGTGCCTGTTTCGCAGTTTGTCATTCCATCGAGAACGCTCGTCGCATCGCTTCCCGGTTACGGGCCCGGCAGATTGGCAGCGTTCGCGTGGCTAATACACTGGCTGGATAGACAATCGGCGATCGTTCGACCAGGAGGTGCGCGATCGTCGAAAAGCGGTGACGCGGCAGTCGCTCGTTGACTGTCGGGACCGTATAGAGAATCGCAGCGAGCAGACTTCTGCGAACCAGGCAAAGGAGAACAGCCATGGAGATCACCGAAGTTCGCATCAAACTCATGGACGACCCGCACGATCGTCTGCAGGCATTTTGCTCCATTACGTTTGATGGTTGCTTTGTCATCCGCGATCTGAAGATCATCCAGGGAGGGAAGGGCTCGTTCGTAGCGATGCCCAGCCGCAAACTGATGGATCGTTGCCCCGATTGTCATTCGAAGAACCACCTGCGGGCGCAGTTCTGCAACCAGTGTGGCACACGCCTGGACGAGAACCGCGCGCTCCGTAGTTCCGATGGCCGGGCGAGATTGTACGCCGACATTGCCCATCCCATCAAAAGTGAATGCCGCGAGACCGTCCAGGAGGAAGTCCTCAGGTCATTCGAGGAAGAGCTGATCAAGTCGAAAGAGCCTGGCTATATCTGCCGGTATGACGACTTCGGCGAGAACGACTTCACCGACTATCACGACGAAGACGAATACACTCCGCCCCCCAGCCGGACCATCACCAAAGGCGAGACAACCCATCGGCTTGAACCAGCCGCATCGGATCGCAATGGTGGACCGCATGGCTATGGCAAGTTTGCCGACCAGCATCGTCGCAGCAACGAGACGGCCGGTCACGCGTCGCGTCGCTCTGACGACCACCGCTCGGAAGACGGATTCGGCGCCGGGATTATCTGATCGACGTCCCGAGACGTTTGCGTGTTTCGGCTTCGCCACAGAAATCCGGGCCGAAAACCGGACGCCAAGCCCGGCCACGAGCCGGTTCCGGTCCCAAAGGGGACACCCATCACGACACGAGCAGGCAACGGTAAAAAAACACGCCCGCGTATTTGGCGTGGCGTGTTCGTTGAATGACTCGCTGGCGGGAGCATTCTGCCGACAGTCGTTGTCCGGTCGGCTACTCTGCGCCGGCTGCCTCAGCAGCTTTTTTGGAGGCGGCGTCGGCCCCGGCCGAGACTTGTGGGTTCGGAGTGGCGTCCCCGGGAAGTTCGTTCAAAATCCACCGGATTGCATTCTCGGTTGATTTGAGGAACGCCGGGTTGGTCCACGTCCCGTTGTTGTGACCAAGGTTCGTGTAATAGATCTTGCCGTCGCCCCACGCCCGACACCAGGTGACCGGCACGTGATAAGGCTTCTTTGGATTGCACTTGGCCATATCCAAACTGGCCAGGACATGGACATTCTCCGGGGCCCAGTGCACGTACTGGTAAATTTCATCTTTGATGCTGAATTCGTGGCCGAAGGGTTTCATCGCGGGGAAGTCCGGATCGTGGACAGTCACCGTCACGGTTGTTCCCGATCCCCAGGGATGACCGTTGAACGTTCCCCCCACGATATCCCAATACCACTTGTGTGCCGGATCTTCGGTTCGATACGTGTCGGTCGCTGAATGAAATCCCATGAAGCCGTGCCCCTTCTGCTTCAACCAATCGTTGACGAAGTAGTCGCGAGCCTCATCCGAGATGGGGAGCACACCGGTGGTGTAGAACATCACGATGTCGTACCGCTGCAGGTTCTCCTTGGTGAAGTCGGCTGCCGCGTCCTGTGTGGCGTCCACCACAAACAGCCCGGTCTGCT
>CALJUK010001079.1 GCA_937975745.1 uncultured Planctomycetaceae bacterium
TTTAATGGCGTGATGATCCTATCCGTGATCGGATAAACGTGATGCAGTGGCAGGGGAAGAAGCACGCGGTCATCTTCCCCAGTGAGTTCCGCTTCCATCAGCGACTCAATTTGAAAGATCAGATTGCGATGGCTGAGTGGTACGCCTTTCGGCGGACCGGTCGTCCCCGATGTATAAAATAGGACAGCCGGATCGTCGACCTCGGCCGCAGGAAACTCAGTATTCTCATCCGAACACAACGAGCGCCAGTTGTGTTCTTCGTCTACTTTGCTATCGAGCGTGATCAGACGGGGCGTTGCTTCGAGATCGAGATTCTCAAGCTGCTCCCGACGGTCATTGGTTGTGAAGATCAACCCGGCTCTGCTGTCCGAGAGGACATGATGCAAAACCTCTTCGTTGAACTGGGCGTCAACCGGCACGAGCGTCGCACCTGTCCGCAGAATGGCCAGACTGGCGACGATCCACTCCGGAGTCGGCGGCGCGACAATGGCGACGTAGTTGCCTTGTTTGACCCCAAGCGCATGCAGCCCATTCGCCAGCCGCGAGGCGCCCTCAACCAGTTTGCCGCGGCTCCACGAGCAAGCGGCATCGTGCTTCAGTCCGACGACCGCGCAGCCGTCGCGAGGGCGGCGGGAAAGCGACGACAAAAGCTCCTGGAGAGTGTTCACGGCATGCTGTCAGCATCGGATTTCAGCAAGACCGACGATAGGCGAGCGGTATGCGCGACCTCCTGTCTGACCCGTAAGTTCATGTGGCTGCTCCCTCCGCCAAGGGTTTGTCCGGATCGGTGCGCCGGCCGCCGAGGACGCAACAGACCCCCGGACCGAAACTGGCGACGAGAAGCAGTCCGCCGAGGATCGCCAGATTCTTCATGAACTGAATCATCTGCATCTGCCGCTCCGACCCCTCGTGCGACCAAAAGTCGTGAAAGATTGCCGTCGTCGGGATCAGGAACAGGATCAAGAGCACGGCGCCCAGGCGCGCCTTCACGCCGAACATCACCGACAAACCGCCCCCCAGTTCGAACACAATCGCCCCCATCAGCATCAGTGGGACGGCTGGAATGCCGACTCGAGTCATTTGCTCGGCTGTTTCATTCCACGCCGAGATCTTGTGAATCGCGCTCATCACAAAGATCAGGCTCAACAGGACGCGGCCCAGGCAACTACAGCACTTCGTTGGCATCAGGCCTTCCCTGTTGTTCGGTGACCGTATTCTGGTTCGATCGCCGGGAATCGGTCGTGGTGCAGCAGCAACTCCCACCACGACGGCCGTCGCAGATTCTGGTCGTCTGAACTCAACAAACGCCTCTTGCCGCGCCGCGTTCGCACGAGCAATCGGCCGGGTCCCAGCACACGTTCCACGATCCAGAACTTATCGACGTGGTAGGTGTAGTCGTCGCCATGCGGAGCCGGAACAACATTTCTCGCTCGCGGTCCGGGGCTTCGACTGGTTTTTGTGACGCGATAGATCACCGAGTCTCCCGGTTTGAATGTGTTGTCGGCAAACATCGCGTCACCCGTTGTTCTTCAGTAGTTTGCTTTCACCGTTGTCCAATCGAGCAGTCCCTCCAGATTATCCGACTCCGCGCAGTCTCGATTCATGCCGTTCCTGATCGCGTCATGGGAAATTCCCTGAAAACGAAATGTGCTTGTGATTCCGTCGCCTCTTTCGGATCATTGTGGCTCCTGCTGCTTCGACTTCGACGCGTCGGTCTGCACTTTGATGAACACGTCCACCTGCTGACCGACGTACAGATCGGGATTACCTTCGTCCGGTTCGACAGCGTAGACCACCTGTAGCACGCGCGTGTCGACTCGTTCGGTATTGCGGCTTGTCAGAGATCGCTTGGGAATCACATAGGGTTCCACCCGCACAAATCGGAGTGGGAACTTCAGATCGGGCCGGCCTTTGAGCATTCCGGTCGCCGGAGCGCCGGGATCGAAGCGCGGGATGTCGTATTCGTCGATGTCCACTCTCACATGCAGTTGTTCAAGACTTCCCAGCAGGATCAGTGGCTCTGTCGGCGGTGTGCTGACGAACTCCCCCGGCCGCACATTGATCTGCAGCACACGACCGGCCACTTGCGCGCGTGTCACAAGACGCTCCAATTCCGTCTGAGTGGCGTTGACGGCCGCCTCCGCCTGTTCGACGGCGGCATCGGCGATGTCGACGTCCGCCTCCCAGGCGCCCGCTTCCAGCAACGTCAGGTCCGCTCGCGCCCGTTTCAGCCGTGCCTCCGCAACTTCAAACACCCGCCGGCTGTCGGTCAGTTCACTCTCTGACGCCGCGTCGCTTTGATAGAGTTCCTGAAACCGCTCGTAATCCTCCCGGCGCTCCTCCAACGTCGCTTCGGCCTCGTTCACCGCCGCGACCAACAGCGGCACTCGCTCCGGACGCGGCTGCTGCCTGAGTTGGGACAACTCCGCCTTCGCCGCCGCCAGGTTCGCCTGTCGCTCCCGGAGTTCTGCCTGCAGCCGGCGATCATCAAGACGGAACAGCGCGTCACCGGGTTCGACGGAGTCGGCTTCCTTGACGAAGACTTCCACAACGATACCGGGGACATGGGAACCAATCGCGATGTTTTCCGACTGAGCTTCAATTAGTCCCGCTCCGGCGACTGTCTCTTCGTAGGGAGCAACCGGAGGTTGCCGGGGTGGTTCCGCTGTCTGTCCACTGCTTTCGTTCGTCGATACGTGATACACGGCAAAGCCGAAAAGGACTGCCGCAATCAGTGGAAGGCCGAATCTCAGAAGAGTCCCGATATTCATGGGTCGTCCTCGCGTTGCGAAGCAGCCTGTGGGTCAACAGACTCGATCCGGCCGTCGTCCATGCGCGCAATCCGGTCTCCAAACTCGAGCATCCGCTCGTCATGAGTGACGGCGATCACGGCCCGTTCTCTTTCAACGGCAACGTCGCGCAAGAGTTCCATCACCTGTTTGCCGGTCTTTGCGTCGAGGGAAGCGGTCGGTTCATCACAGATAACCAGTTGCGGCTCATGCACGAGCGCCCGAGCCACCGCGGCCCGCTGTAGTTCGCCGCCCGAGAGCGTATTTGGCCGCGCATCGGCCCGATGTCCGAGATTGACTCGTTCAAGACCGTTCCGCGCCGCATCCAGAGCCGCGCGCCGCGAAGCCTTGAGGATGATCAGCGGCACCGCGACGTTCTCCACAGCCGTCAACGCCGGGAGCAAGTGATGCACCTGGAACACGAAGCCGATCGACTCACCCCTGAACCGGACTTTCTCACCCCGACCCATCTCCAGCAGATCGCGATCCAGGACGCGAATCTGTCCGTGCGTCGGTGGCAGAAGCCCGGCGATGACTGAGAGCATCGTTGTCTTGCCGCACCCGCTTGGTCCGACCAGGAGCGTGAGTTCGCCGTACCTGACGCGAAAATCCGCTCCGCGCAAGGCCATGACTTTCGTCTCGCCTGCGCCGAACTGCTTCTCGACGCCGGTCACTTCGACGGCAAACGCTGATGGTGAGGACCGTTGGTTCATGTCCATCCTCAAACTCGAAAGACTTCCGCGGGATCCAGAATGATCAGCCGGCGGATGCTGAGCAGACTGGCGACGACAACCATCAGAAGAACGGCCGCTCCCGCGCCGATAAGAACCTCCCAGGGCATGTAGAAAGCGATGCGGTCTGTCCGGCGGGCGAACTCGCCGAATGCCGCCGCCAGCCCGACGCCGGATCCGTATCCGATGAGACCGACGAGCAGCGCCTGAAGCAGCACAATTCGGGTGATCGCCGTGTTGCCTGCGCCCATCGCCTTGAGGGTCGCAAACTGGGAAAGGTTCTCCACGATGAACAGGTAAAAGGTCTGGCCTGCAACAGCCGTACCCACCAGAAAGCCGAGCAGCACG
>CALJUK010001080.1 GCA_937975745.1 uncultured Planctomycetaceae bacterium
AGGTGCTGCAGGGCGGAGAGCGGGAGAAGGTCGGATTCGGTGTGGGGCATTTTGGATGAGCTATAGTTTGTCGATGTCTCGCGGTAATTCGATAAGCTCAACGCCGGACGGAACGGCGGACGGTTGCGGTACGATTCGATAGTGTCCGAATCGCCGCGGCGCAGGTGCGTCGTCTTTTGCCATGGCATCGGTGTCCTTCTGAACGAGGATCGCATCCTCGAACAGGACCTGCGCCGGGCAGCAGCCGAGCATTGCCTGGCGTTGCCTCTGCTCTTCGTTCGTATCCGTGCCGACGTGCTTGAAGGCGTAGATCGGCTGGCGGACGGTCATCACTCCCTTGCTGGCCGAGCGATCGTGCTCGTACATGCCGAGGATTGCCTCGATGAGCAGCTTCAAATCGTCTTTGGAGAATCCGGTCTGCTGCGCCAGGTGGGCCGAAACAAACATTTTTCCCGCAAACAATCCGTACGGCACCAGCGATTTGCGGCCCATCGTTCGGAGCTTGTCTTCGGGTTGTTCGGCTTCCCAGTCGCGGTATGTCTGCGCCGTCGTCTTATCAGACGCTTTCACGTCGTCCTGCGTCGTGGCGACCCGCGTAATGGAGATATCCAACGGCAGGATTGGATCGAGCGAGCGTGAAAAGGCGACCTGGATGGGTCCCCGCACCTGCCCGGCGTTCGGTCCCGTGCTCAGGACCGCGCCGAACGCGCGGACATCGAAGAAGTTGGCGCACATCCAGTCCCGCGCCTGGTAGACCTTCTGCTTGGGGGCGGCCCATTTGCCCTTGGCGACCGGAGGCATCCCGCCGGTCGCCTCATGCGCATCGGCGATCGCGGCGTTCAACGCGGACGCATGCTGAATGAAGATCGCGTGCGGCGGTTCTCCGCCATGCGCAATCTGCACGTAGTTCCGGATGCGGCGCTTGATCGCCACGTCGGAGACGAGACCGTGCATGTCCTGCGGGTCGATCCGCGGCGCGTTGCCGGCATCGGGATCGCCGTTCGGGTTGCCGTTTTCGCAATCGAAGAAGAACAGAAACTCGTAGCGGTTGGTGATGGGTTCGGACATTGAAAAATCTCCTTGATGGTTTGCAGTCAGTACAGAATGTGTGGGAATCAATCGCGCCGCCATCGGGACATGCTATTGCGCGGCTTCGTCCTGCGTTGGCTCGTCACCGGACTCACCTCGATACGCCTTTTGGTGGTAGTAGCCGAGCGCAAAGAGTGTCTGTTCCTCGAGCGTAAGCGTCGTTGGGACTCGATCCGTTAGATGGAGCCAGATTTCTCCAAGGCGTTTGTCGAGGCCGCCGCGAACCTTCGGTTCCTCAATCTTGCTTAAATGGAACTGTGCTGTGCGGATCAGTCGTCCAAGCACAAGTGCCGGCGTGGCGCTCGCGGCCGCGTAGTAGCGCTGCACGATGCCGGCGCCGACATCACCCAGGGCCTTGAATTGGATGTACGCGAGAACCGCGAACAGACGCCCGCAGTGATACGCCGGATGCGGGTGATCAGGATTCAGACCAGTGGCCATGGGGATCTCCTTTCTGAGACAGTAGGCCTTAAGAAGCCCAAGACGGGCATGCCGAGCAGGTTCATCGTTGAGAACATCGAGCCGCACACGGGAAAGCACCTGCGCCATGATCTCGTGTGGAATTGGCTGGTCTTGAATCGAACAATGCCAGATAGCGCTCACCAGCGGTGGAGCAATATCGGACAGTTCGCGAACAGGTGCAGCCAGAACGGCGCCCAGTTTGTGACCCTCGACGACTCCCACGCCATCGCGCCTGACGATACTGACGTCCTCGCACCAACTGATGACGTTTTCGAGAAGATCTTCGAACTGTCCTTCCATCCAGTCCCGCACAACGACGCGCGCCTTGTTGCCGGACAACGTGAGGGCGCAGTACCGTGCGTTGCGGAGTTCTGGACGCTTCCCCGATCGAATGGCGTCGAGCAATTCCCGCGCACGCTTGAGTGCGTCGTATTCGCGCTGTCTGTCTGCGTTGGAGTTGTCCTGCTCCTCCTCGCCAGCTTCATCTTCCTCCTGAGAGATCTGCAGGGCGCTTGGATCGAAGACCGCCGCAAGCGGGTCCTCACCGGCCGATTCATCAACTTCACCCGTGTACCAGTACACAATCTTCGCCCCGCCCATCCGATGTCCGTGGCGAGCGATCAACTGGTTCAGTGCGGCAGCGTACTGCTGGCACATCTCGTCGCTGATTGCCGCATTCGCTGACTGCTTGAGACCGAACGAACAGAACGCGTCAGCATTGAATCCAACGAGCGTCGCCTCGGCATTTCCGCCCACGTCGGCGAGGCCCTTGATTTTGGGATGCGTCAACGATGGCGCCGCCAGTTGCCCGGACAGCAGGCAGCGCATCAGGTTGTTTTTCGAAGTCTGTTTCTTGCGGGTCGTCTTCGCGGCAAAGAGCGATGGGAAATAGCCGCGCCACCAGTCGTGCCAGTCGTCGAGGGCGACAATTACTCGTGAATCTCCGTCCGGAGTGACTTCGCCAAAGGTGACGTTGTCAATCGGCTTGGCCTTTGGGGCCTGCGACTCCAGTTCCGTGCAGATCTGCCGCCGGACGTCGTCGTCCGCAAGCGCCGCAGCTACGACACCGAGAAACGGGTCTGATTCACTGCCGGCTCGCAGTAGATTGAGGAAGAACTCTCGCTTTGCGAGCAGCTTATCCCAGGCCTTCAGCTCTGCTTTCGTTGCCTGCTCATTCGGAGGCTCCTCGCCAAGAAGCACTGCGAACTTTGCCGTGTCGACAAGAAACTGTCGCATCGGCGTGTCGCCCGAGAACTTCAGGTGCGGAACGCGCGGAAACTCCCTTCCCTTGCTCCTGCGATCATCTTCGCCGAGATTCACAACACCAAGGAACTCCCCACTGGAGTTGAAGGTGATCAGCCAGCGCACCAGCTTCGGAGTGAACCCGGCTTCGCCTGCGATTCCGTGGGCTGCTGCGTACTCAACCAGTTCATGCAACATCGGTCACTCCCCCCCTTCCGGTTTCAAAACCAGATCGCTCTCGAACGGCGGAACATCCAGGACACCGTTCTCAATCTTTGCGGCAAAGAGGCTGATGAAGGGCTTCGCGTCGCTCGAATTCTGTGTGCGCAGGTCGAACACGTCGTAAAGCATGTGTCCGAGGTCCTGCGAGTAGTCGACTGGGACCGGCTCATTCGACAGAGACTCGGCGTATCGGTAGAACGCGACGAATTCCTTGACGCCAAAGAACGGCTGGAGGAAACACTTTCCGTGGCGAACTCGGCGTATGAATTGCTCGTCAAACGTCTTTTGCTTCGTTCCGATTCTGTTTCGCGGCACGATGCGTGCATGCAATCGGAAGTGTGGATTCCTCAGCGCCATTGTCTGTCGCTGCTGGCGGATGGAGTCTGCATCCGCGTGGATCGGTTGCACTGCGACAGTACCTTTTGCCCAGGACTTCACTGTCCGGTCGGTCGGCCCGGTCTGGCTGACTTCGTTGCGGCGGAGCGCGATGTATGCCGGCTGAGACAGCATTTCGATCCGTGCAACTTGCCAGTAGAATTCCGGCTTGAAGTAGATCGCTTCGAAGATTCCACGAGCGGCGCTTGGTGTAGGACACGGATAGCTCCAGCGTTCGACAGACAACTCTGGACGAGAAAAACATGCGAAATCACCACGGACATCAAGGACATGGGTAGATGCGTTCATGATTGCCCTTTCGATATGGCCGATGTCTATCAAACGAGATAAAATGAAGGTTTGATTGCCGTATGCTACCGTTGGCATCCGCGATGTCAACGGGGTCGCCTCCGAATGGGGGCGTGGATTGAAACATTTTCTCTCGTTTGCGGTGGATAACCGCCGATGCGCTAGTGGGTTACGCCACTACGGCATTGTTGATAATTCATACCACCCACGAGTTCTCCTCCGGGAGTTTCAGTCCGAGCAACGTGCAGTACTCCGCGCCCGGCAGGGTGTGAAACCAGTTCGCGTCGGCGTTGTCCACAGGACGTCGCCGGCTGAATTGGACCGGCTGAAGATGCGACCAAGCCCCACTGCTGGCGTTGGGGCGGTAGATTCCGACCGCATGTGGCCGTGCGCGCAGAATCCATTGGCGGATCATTTCCGGATTTCGCGGCTGGTCGCCGGACATTTCTTCCACCAGCGCGTCAAACTCCGCCCGGTTGTACCGGACGAGGACATTGATTGTGTCCCCGTCGATCAGCCGGTAGTGCTTCGCCACCTCTTCAAAGTTGGCGCCGAGGATTGCGTCAACCAGGTCGCGTTCATCGTCGCGGGTGCCGCTGCCGCGATCGGTCAGCTCGTAGAGCAACCGGAAGTACCGCCGCAGGAGATCCGGAGAATTGATCACGTCGAGATCGTCCAGCGATCCATGCTCGTGCTCCAGTTGCTTCACGTGGACGCGAGTTACGCCGACGGCTTCACCATAGCCGGGGGGAAACTGAATCCGGCCCGCGCCGTCGCTCACGTCGATCACGACCAGTTGGCCGCGGTTTGGGCGCGAGCCATGGCGGTTGCATCGACCCGCTGCCTGGGCGATCGCGTCCAGGGGCGCGAAGGAGCGGTAGACGACAGGGAAATCGAGATCCACGCCGGCTTCGACGCACTGGGTCGCGATCAGTCGGCACGGGCGGTTCTCGCTCAACCGGTCAATGACGGTCTCCAGAACCGCCCGGCGATGCGCGGGACACAGGCTTGTCGAAAGATGCACCACCGACGCTGTGCCGTCTTCGCCCAGCAGCCTCTGCAAATGTCTTGTGAGGTCGGCCGCGTGGCGCTTCAGATTCACGATGCACAGCAGTTGCGACGAATCGTGTTCCGCGAATTCGATCGCCAACTGCTCAATCGAGATCGGTTTCTGATGTCGCCACGTCACGCGAATCCGATCGGACGCGACCTGGAACATCGGTTTCATTGCCGATGGCTCAACCATCGGTTGCGGCTGCCAGCCAGACGGATTGAACTGGCGGACACAGTTGTCAAGATGGTCGAATGCCGGCTGTGTCGCCGTCGCGAAGACGACCGTCGATCGGTACGGCCCGTTGGGATCCGCCAGTCGCGACAGCGTCGCGAGCGTCGGCACGGCCAGCTTCGGCGGCAAGGTCTGTACTTCGTCGAACAGGATGATGCCGCCTGCCAGCCGATGGAGTTTGCGGCACTTGGCTGGGCGGTGCGCCATCAATGACTCAAGACACTTGACGTGCGTCGTGAGGACGATTGGGGCATCCCAATTCTCGGCCAGGAGACGCCGCAGGCGTAGTGCCTCGTCGACTGCATCTTCAAGCGGTGCGTCGTTGTCATCCTGTTGAGTGCTGTCGGCCAGGCTGTGATCTTCCAGGACAAAATGGTCGGGGAAAGTGGGGTCGGAGCCGAAGAGCCGTTCGTACTCGCGTGCCGTCTGCTCGATGATGTTCAGGTACGGCAGCACGACGACGATGCGCCGCAGGTGCGGGTGTTCCTTTGCATGCCGCAGGGCGAAACCGAGCATCGCGAGTGTCTTGCCCGCTCCCGTTGGGGCAGTCAGAGTGAACGACCCCGTCGGGCCGGTGGCCGCGGACTGGCTTTGTTCCCAGAGCGTCGTGCGAACGCTTTGAATCGCGTCTGAACTGCAAGCCTGCTGCTTCTTCTCGGTGACGAAGCCACAGAGACGACGCCAGGCTTTCTCGGCGTCAAGAGTTGGGCCGGGGGGTCTCGACCGCCGCGGGTTGTTGGCATCGCCATTGAAGTGGGCTTCCGTTTCAACGAAGTCCGCGTCGACAAGAGCGGAGAAGAGCATGCGGACATCGAGCATCGCCACGGCAGCATGCGGGTCGAGTTTCTTCCCGAGTTTGAGGTCGACGAGCGAGAGACCGTCTTGCTGGCAGCGCTCAAATAAACGGTTGACGTTCGGGTCCGTGGCTCTCTCAGGCTGTTGAATGGTCCGTGCCAGATCTCCGGCAAACTCGCGGAATCCCTGGTCGGATGGCGGGATCGGGGGGAGGCCGATGTGATGGCCCAGAATAGCCAGTGCAATTCTGATGCTTCTCCCTCGGAAAGTCTGACCACTTCTGTCCAAACCCACCGCAGCGATTGCACCGGCTGTCCAGTGATCCCGGCCGGGAACGCGCGACGGGTCGTTGAGGCGATCTTGAAACTGGGTGGCGTACTTGCCCAGGTCGTGGAGCAGTCCCGCCGTATGCGCCTCGTCGCTCGAACCGAATGCACCGGCTGCCTTCGCGGCAGCAGCGGCGACACCCTTCAGGTGCACGCGGAGCACGTTCCTGACTCCGGCCCCCGAGTCGTTCTCGCTGTGGCTGTAGAATTCAGTCATGAAAATTCTCCAGCCAGCTCCGCCACGCGCTCAAGATGCTCCTCCAGCGGCTCCCAC
>CALJUK010001081.1 GCA_937975745.1 uncultured Planctomycetaceae bacterium
TGCGGACGCGTCGAGACGAATGAAATTCATACAACTGAAGCGGCTCGCTGATGTTCAGGTTTCTCAGCGAACTCAATGGGGATTAAGAATGATGAAACACTTCGTGATTGTTGGAGTCATCGGATGCTTCGTACTTTCCGCCACCCGGGCGGATGCCGTTCCGATTTACTTTACCGACCGTACTGCGTTTGATGCGGCGACCGGGGGCGGTCTGAGTTTCGAGGGCTTCGAAGGCGCCTGGACGGATGCCGGCGGCGTCGCGAATTTCGCAGGGTTCTCAGTGAGTGAAACCGGCGGTTCTCCGAATAACCTGTTTCATGGAACCGAAGCCGGCGGAGGGGGGTTTTCGACGACAGAGGGCAGCGATTCGCTCTGGTTTGATGACAACGGCAGCAGCGTTGGTTCCTTCTTTTCGTTCAGCTCTCCGGTCACTGCGTTTGGATTGGACGTTGCGATTTTCAACTTCGCGGGTGGTGGAAGTGCGACAGTCACCATTGGCGGCGGAAGCCTGAGCGATTCAATCGTCCTGAACGACGTGACTCCAGCGTTTTGGGGCGTCATTGACCTCGACGGAATCACCACGGTGACGTTTGACCGATCCGGCTCAAACGGGCTGGGATTCGATGCGGTTTCGTACGGGAATGCCGCCGTGCCCGAACCGACGAGCCTGGCGTTGCTCGGCATGGGCGTGACGGGACTGTGCGGGTACCGCCTGCGTCGGAGGCGGAATCTGCGTGCCTGACCGTTCAGGAACAACCTGACATCACGCGACGGGCGGCCAGCAATGGTCGCCCGTTTTGTGTTGGGCGTCGCCCATGAGGATGGTCCGCCTCCGGTTGGACTTCCGAAAAAAACTTTCCCATTTTGCGCAGATCCGAAGGGCGAGTCGCGTACTGATTCTGGCCAGCGCCTGGATCGCGAGTGGGGCGGCAGCGGGCCGCCGCCGGACTTGCATCCTGTATTGCGCGTGGCGCCTGGCGGCTTGTCATCATTGTGCCGCCGGGATCGAAGTGAAGCGGCGAACTCTCTGGCATCGAGCGGTGTCTGGGGCTACCATTCCGCCTTCCACCCCGGAGAGGTGCCAGAGTGGCCGAATGGGCCGGTCTCGAAATGCGATCTATTCTGCCGTCAGAATTGCCGAAAACGCCTTTGGAATAGGCGTTTTTCTCGTTTCAGTCGCGTCTGGCCGAAACCGTTGAAAACCGGGAAAAACCCGTCCAAAAATCTGCGAACGGGTGTAATGACACCCGGTCGAATCCGGTTCAGTCCACTACCGATCCGACGCCCAAAATCTGCCACGTCGCAGCCGCTGCTGGCCTCTGCTGAGCGCCGGCCCTGACCGCGGCTCCCCAGCCGATCGGCCAGGCGATGTGTCATCGGGCCTCTGCGACGGTACTTCAGCTGGTGCGGCTGGTCACCGCCGGTTTACGAGACCAGTTAGCTTCGGCCTTCTTCGCCCCCGTGGCCGTCCTGTTGTCGTGCCCGGTCAAGCACCACTCCGTTCCCCGGCCCAGCGTCGACGCTGACGCCTCGCGAGCCCCAACCGCGGTCCATCGCCGTCTGACAGCAGGTCGCATCTCAGGGGTCTTGGAGTGGCCTGAGGGCGACACTGGCCCTCTGGTCAACGACTTCCTCGTCGCGGAGACGGCTCTCCGGAATCGCCTGCTTACGTCTGAAGCAGTTTCAGTTAAATTTAACTGACTCTGCCAAAGGCCTCTGGACGGCCTGATTCAGGAGTATGACGACGCCGCAGACGCGTCGCGTCGGCCGACCGCGGACCATTAGCCGGCTGAACAGAGGACGTGTCTGTGTGAGGCTTTGGCGAGACCATGGATGTGATCCCGACCAAGGGGCGCTGAACCCTGGGTTACGGCAACGGTTTGCTCGGGCTGGTTCTGCAACCCCTCGTGCCTTCTACAAGAACGCCGCGATGCGATGCACCGCCGCCTGGTTCGCCACGCCCGTCGCCTGGCAGTCCGCGCCACGAAATAGACCCGCCCCCCGTCACCCTCATCGCGGTCGTCTAGCCATCGAGTCAAATGGGCAGGGCACGGGTGCTGGCGAAAACAACGGCATTCAGGTAATGAAAGGTGCCGGATCTCAGGTTTTCAGGAAGAGGAAACAGTTGTGGCCGACGGCATACCCGTCATCGATCTTTTCGCAGGTCCGGGAGGACTTGGCGAAGGGTTCTCGTCCTTTTTCACAGACGGTGGAGCGCCCGCATTCGACATCCGACTCTCCATCGAAAAGGACGCGCATGCGCATGCGACGCTTGAACTGCGGAGCTTCTTCCGCCAGTTCCACAGGGACGACGTCCCGGACGAGTACTACGACTTCCTGCGACGGTCCGATGTTCCTCTGCCGTCGCGTCGCGATGATCTCTTCGGCCGTTTTCCGGAGCAGGTCGAGGCGGCTGTTTCCGAAGCGTGGCGCGCTGAGCTCGGCAGGATCGAGGCTGCTCGAACTGAACGTGAGATCGTTCCTTCAGGCACGGGGGAAGGTTAACCGAGGTATCCGGGACACGATCCTCAGTGATCCAGGGCATTTCCTGGCGTTCAACAACGGTATTTCCGTCACCGCGGAAGAACTCGGCGTGCAGAGATCCTCTGACGGCTCTCTGTCCATTAGAAGCATTAAGGGCCTTCAGATCGTCAATGGCGGACAGACGGTTGCCTCAATCCATCGGGCGAAGAACCGCGATAAGGCCGATCTCTCGCGAATCGCCGTTCAGGCAAAGATTACGGTCGTCGAGCCGGGACACCAGGACGACCTCGTTCCGTTCATCAGTCGCTATTCCAACACGCAGAACAAGGTCAATGAGACCGACTTCTCCGCAAATCACCCGTTCCATGTAAGAATCCAGAAACTCTCGGAACAGATCTGGGCCCCGGGTGAGACATCGAGATGGTTCTATGAGCGGGCGCGCGGCCAGTGGGAAGTGGCGAGAGCACGGGAAGGAACAACACCGGCCCGAGTTCGAGCGTTCGATCAGAAGGCGCCTCGAAAGCAGAAGGTTGACAAGACACTGCTGGCAAAGGCGGTCAATGCCTGGAGTGAGCGGCCGCATGTGGTCAGCCTGGGAGGTCAGAAGAACTTCGTTCGCTTCATGGAAGATGTGGCCGTTCGCCATGATGTCACCGGGCGGATCACAACCAGCCACTTGGGGGCGAAATTGCAGCAGCCGGGTTTTCGGGGATGAATAATCCTCAGACGCGTTACGATTCGCAAGTTTGCTCGGGCTGAGACCGCTTGGTTCGTCTCCGCGGCGCCGCTTCTGAGCCGTCCGAGCCGGCGGGCGAAATGGCTGGTTTTGGTTCCAATTCCCGTGTCCCGGATGGCTGGGATTCCGAATCATTGGATGCTGGTTCCGGATTGGACCGGCTCCGCAGACGGCAGCCGACTGCCATTCTGACAGCGACTTCCAACGGCTGACGGCTCGCTGGCCGGACCTCAAAAACGGTATCCGAGAATCGATTCTCCGGCTGGCCGGAATCGAGCCTGAGTCGGCGCAAGGCCCACGGTAACGACACGACGCATTGGAGAGTACATTGCCGGCTATATCCAACGGAGAAAGAACATGGCTGACCTGAAAGCCGACTTTGGCGTTCCCGACGAACTGATCGCATACGTGAACAAGGGTGTGCTGGCAGTGGTTTCGGAGAACGAACCCGAGAAAACCGTGATCTTCGACGTTCCCATGCTTCAGAGCATGGATCACCTGAAGCGATCAACGCAGTATTCCCTCATATGGATTCACCCGGAGTACAATGCCGAGTTTTGCCATTTCTACGACGAAACGCCGGGCGATCTGCCCAACTTCATGGTCGAGAAAGAGATTGATGACGTCGGCAATGAGGCGATCGACATCGAATCCTTCGACGATCTGACTGCATGGCTGGACAATCTTGAGGACTGAAAGGCAGACCCGCCGTTCAACAACCAATGTCGGAGCACGTCAGCAATGAATGAGTTTGATCCGAACCTTCCCACCGGCGCTGACGCAAAAGAGTGCGAGCGATGGCTGCGGAAACTTGTCAGTGACTTCGGTCCGGGATTCCATCCGGACACGCCAGCGGCAGAATACACAGACGCGGAAGGAAAACGTCTGCCTCCTGTGATTACTGATGCCCTTGAATCGTCACTCGACCGGGTATTCGCGATTCTCGGAGACTCCCGCCCTTACGAGATCGGTATTGAGGAAAAGCGAAAGCTGCTTGAATTCGATCAGGCGTCCTGACGCCGGCAAACCAAGTGAATAAACTATTCAAGGTTCAGCAGCCAAGGCTTCTGCTGATCGGTGAACGTCTCTTACAAGGTGGCCGGAAGTACCAGTTGCAGGTTCTGAGCCTGCATTTCTGACGTCTGGTTCTCGCTGATCTTCGACGCGGCGGTCAACGTCCAAGGGCCAAGAGAACAAGCAGCGGCTAGTGCTGCGCACGCTCATCGCCGCGCTTCCAAACGTTCAGCGAGTCAAATCTTTCGAGGATGGTCTGTGTCGTCACGGATGTGGCTTACCGATATTAAGCCGTGAGTTCTTTCAAGTCTGCACGGGGGGGGGGATCGCCAGCATCGCCGAGGTTGTCGGCTAACCTCTTGAAGACTTCTTTCGGATTGGCGTACTTCCGCCCATCGGAACCGATCAACACCGACAGTGGTGTCTCATTCAATCGAAAACCGATCTCCGGTGGAGCCATACCGTCTTCCAGCATGAGCTTTGCCGCCTGGATATGGTCATTCATCGAGCCAGTCACCGAGCGATTCAGCGCTTTGGCGAACTGGATGGTGCCACTCAACGGTGCACTGAACGTTCGGTAAACGAACTGCTGCCCGTCATCCTCCATGAACTCGCGAATTGTGCTGAATGCCCGGTCAGTGAAGCGGCTGTCATTCGTAATCCCGCTGCCGCACATGACGCACGAGTACAACGATGCCGTGTTGCTCACGATGATGTACTGGGTGCGATCAGCCGTGAAGAGATGACATGACCAATCAGCGTACGGATTCTCATCGAGCGGCAAGGTGACCAGAGGACCGGCCTTGATCTTGGTCTTCAACTTTTGGGAGAGGCGGATGATCATCTTCAGTCATCGGTGGCCGAAGATGCTTTCATCGTCAAACGAGCGTCCACACTCTCTGCCACCTTCTCCGCCTGAGCTTCCCGACCCTGTTCGTTGAAGTGAACTCCATCCTTGGCGTGCCAGTCAGGGTGCTGCTCAACAAGTTCGAATAGATCATCGGTGGTGACGCCATAGGCTTCCATGACCTCGGCGGCGATCTGATTCCGTGCCTGAACACGCCCAGTCCAATCACCGAACTGTTGCAGATTGGAGGACTCACGCACAGGTGTTGTTGTCGCCCAGATCAATTTGGACTCGGGGGCGTGAGCTTTGATGGTTCCGACCGTGTCCGTCAGTCCGTCCTGATATTGCGCCTCACTGTAACCCCAGCCGTGCAGGCCGTTGTTGAAGTGGATGACTGCAAAACTGTACTGGTTCAGCAGGAGTTTGAGGTCCGCATTGAAAGACGGATCGGAGACGCATTTGGAGGTTGTCATTCGAGCACAATACGCCTTGCCTTTCAGGCGTTGCTCTACCCCAGCGAAGTACCCTCTGGTGATTGAATCACCGACAAGAAGAACTCGCGGCAGTTCATCCTTGTCGGCGTCAGTCACCCAGATGTCGATCCACTCGATTCGCTCCCGGATCGGCTCTTCTGCCGTCGCGAATGGGATCAACACCAAAACAGCTACAATGATGGCTGAAACTCGGTTCATCGATGATGTTCCAAGGGCGAGGGTTGTCGCTGATTGCGATTCTGGCATTCTCACCATTGCCGGTTTCACCGCAACTGCCAAAAGAAGCCAAGGGGCAGGCGGTAAAGTGGACGCGCCTCACTCCAAGACCAGTTCCATCCGCATCCCAATCACCTTCGCCATCCGCTTCGCCGTCGAGAGCTGGCTATCGCGACCGTGCAGGAATCGCGTCACGACGTCCGACAAGCAAGCATCAGTGGGTTGGTTCCGGGAGCTTCCGTCTCTGGGCATCGCGTGCAGTCGGGCTACCGTTGGGAGGCCCGGCCGTTTTCTTTTTGTGTAACCGAACACGATGTAGACGCCTCACCTACAGACAGCACGCCTCTCTAAATCCGGAGTCCACGTGCGTCATAACAACGTGACCCGCACGTAGCTGTCACGGACCCTGCTGTTCAGAGTTCACTTCCGTGTTTCGGATACCGCTGCGCGCTGAGCAGCTCTTCGCTACGGCGACATTGCACTCGCTCGTGGAGATTCAATGCCCATCAATACCCCGCTGATCGTCTGCCTGTCTCTCGCCTTGCTGCTGGTCGTGATCGCGCTCGCCCGTGAAATGCGGTTGCGGCG
>CALJUK010001082.1 GCA_937975745.1 uncultured Planctomycetaceae bacterium
CAGTGCTGCGATTTGCCGTTCCAGCTTAGTCGGTTCCCACAGGTCGTCCGCGTCGAGCAGGGCAACCCACTCTCCCGTCACCGCGGACAATGCCCGGTTGCGTGCGGCGCACACACCGCTGTTTTCCTGTCGAATGAGGCGAACCGGATGCGGGTTGTTGGCAGCGATCGAGGCAGATTTGTCGCCAGAACCATCGTCAACGATAATAATCTCGTGCGGTGCTACTGTTTGCGCGAGAACCGAGTCGAGTGTCCTCTGGAGGAATGCTTCTGCGTTGTAGCAGGGAATGATGACCGAGATTCGGGGAGAGTCTCCGCTCATGGACAACCTTTTCCGAAGTAACTTGACGCTTTAACAGCCATTCGAGAACCAGTTTCGAGACCGGTTGGTGCGCGTCGTCGGCCAGCTTCTCTGGGACGAAGACACAAGCCCAGAGGTTTCGGAACCGCTTCGAGAGTACAGAAAGACTCAGAGTGAACTTCTCGTCGAAAGTTCCTTTTCTGCTTGGTCCAGGGCGTTGGCAATGACCATGTGCATGTCAAAGTACTGGTGTCGCCCGAGACGCCCTCCGAGAATGATGTCCCCTGTCTGCAAGATCTCGTCACGGTAGCGTGCGTAGCGTTCTTCATTTCCCGGGACGGGGTAGTACGGTGTTGCTGCCGAATGCCAATCGGTTGGATACTCTCGCGTAATCACCGTCGATCGCTGTGTTCCAAACTCGAAATGTTTATGTTCGACGCAGCGGGTGTACGGCACGTCGATCTCGGGGAAATTCATTTGTGCCACCCCCTGGTAGTCTCCCGTAGACACTTCGTGTCGGAAGTCGAGTGTCAGGTAAGCCAACTCCCCAAATTGATACGAGAGGAGAGAGTCGGGCCGCCCCGAATAAACCATCTTTTTCGCGATCGAACGCCAGTTCCGGATACTCTCTAGCGGCGTCTGAAGTCGAACTTCTGCACGATTAAGCAGTCGTTCGAAAATCGGGGTGTACCCTCCAATCGGAATCCCCTGAAAACAGTCGTTGTAGTAGTTGTCATCGTACGTGAATCGAATCGGGATTCGGTCGCCGATACTGGCAGGAAGGTTGCGGGGACTTGTCCTCCAGTGCTTGATCGTGTAGCCGTGGTAGAACGTTTCGTAAATCTGCCGCCCGACCCGGCTCAACAGTCGCTCTTCCATGTTTTGGGGGTTGGGGATTTGCTCGACTTCTTCCACGAGCCTTCGTTTGGCTTCGTCTGGCGTCGTGACGCCCCACAGTTGGTGAAATGTCATCATGTTGACTGGGAAGGAATAGATTCGCCCGCCTGAGTTCACTTTGACACGGTTGATGAAGTGGTTGAACTTCGCGAACTGGCGGATGTAGTTCCAAACCTTCTCGTTGTTTGTGTGAAAAATGTGGGGCCCGTACTCGTGGATCTGGATGCCTTCCACCTCACGTGTGTAGCAATTACCTCGGACATGCGGGCGTTGGTCGATAACGAGAACGGTCTTTCCGGCGGCCGTTGCTCGCTCGGCGAAGACTGCGCCGAACATGCCAGCGCCAACGATGAGATAATCGTACTTCATGCGGTGACTCCTGCTGCGCAGTCCTTGCAACCAGTCCGAATGGACGTGTTGTGGTCAACCCCCCGACTGCATCCTCCGTGCCGCAGACATCGCCCGCATTCCGAACTCATCACGCATCACGAGCAACGCCAATCCATAACTGGCAACCGCAGCCAGAACGGACGGCAATAACGGATAGGGAATAGCAGACATCGAGACAATATAGGCGGCGGCGAGTGCTGCCGTCGTCGCGATGGCAGAATTCCTCAACGTTGTCGGCAAGCCCGTCGTCAGTCGAAGATTATACCATCGCGAGAGGATCAGAATCATCATCAATGAGTTCAGGAGCATGTACCCCGAAGTCGCTGCTGCAATGCCGGGTACTCCCGACGTTCTTGACAGAATGATCTTCGCTGCCAAACCAACCGTGAAACCGACAATGCCCAGAACCGTTGGTGTCTTTGTGTTGTGGAGCGCAAAGAAGACTTTCGTGAGCAAGTCCCCCAGTCCGGCGGCAACGAGGGCACCGGAGTAGATCGCCAGGACTTCGGCAACGATCTGCGTGTCGGCGGCTGTGAACTCTCCTCGCTGGAAGAGTTCGCGAATGGCGAATTGGCCGAAGAAGACCACACCCGCCACAATCGGAACGGTGATGGTCGCCAGAAATCGGATCGCGTACGCGACTTCCTGCTGCAGATGGTCGATGTTTCCCAGTGCCGAGTGCTTGGAGATGGCCGGGAATGCCACGATCGACAATCCTCCCATCGAGACAACCTGCAACGCCGTGACGATTCGCCAGGCATATCCTAGATACGCGTAGCTTCCCACAGCCAATGGTGAGACGAGGTAGCGGTCGATCAGCGGATCGAGCCGGAAGTAAATCGCACCCACCAGTAAGGGGACCATGAGTCGCAGACACGTTCTGGCAGCCGTCCCCAGGCGGAAGCCTGGTCGTAATTGGCGTATCACGGCCGACTGAAGGAGAACTCCGACGATGGCTCCCAGGACAACGCTTTCGGCAACGACGTAGACCCCCTCGCTGTCCTGCCGCCAGAGTACGACTGCCACAGTAACAGCTGTCCCCACCACACCGCTGAATGCTGGCAGAAAAAAGCTCCCACGACAGTGGTGAACTGCATTGAGGAAACCGGTCCAGCAGTTCAGTGGAATGAGCCAGATCAGGATCGCATGCAGCGAAAACGCCAATTGAAGTTGCTCCCCTTCGTAACCGTGGTCCAGGAAGAGAATCAAAGGACGGGTCAGCAGCCAGCCGGCAAGCGTGACTGCAATCGTGATGAAAGTCATCCAGGTGGCCATCTGGCCTGCCAGTGACCAGGCCACGTCTGGACCGTCTTGTTCCATTCGTGTGGTAAACGAGGGAACTAGGACGTAGCCCAAGGGGCCGATAATCATTCCCGAAATAACGACGGGGAATGTCATGCAGGCGAGATACGCTTCCATCTCGGCCGACGTTCCAAACAGCTTTGCCAGGACAATTTGCAGGACGAACTGCAAGCCAAGCTGGACGACCGAAAAGAGGCTGACGACTGCGACCGACCGGAGCGAGCTGAGACGTTCCTTAAACCCACCGATGTCAGAAACCGCTGGTTGTTCGATCGTTTCGACGTCGTCCGGGATGCCTTCAGGTGACGTTTCATGAACGCGATCCGATGAGTCGTGCTGATTCATGAAAGCGGTCTCAAAGTCCGTGTCGTCAGTCAATGCCTGTTGGCCCCAAGGCTCGTTGCCATAGTGGAGGTTCTACGAATTGCCAAGAAGTCCTGCAACACACTGGTCAGAGCGAGCCAGTCCGGCTGATAGCGAAAACCGTTGTTCAATGGATTCGCGGGCCGCTGCCGACCGTCCTTGCCAGTCGGATAAATTTCCAATGATGTTGGCAAGCCCCGTTGCCAACGCTTCTGCCGAGTTGGGTGGGACAAGTGTTCCCAGGTGACCGTTCTGCAGGATTTCGCGGGGACCGCTGGGGCAATCGGCCGCCAGTACGGGCGTCTCGCACAGCAAGGCTTCGACGAGAGCATTTGGCATTCCTTCGTATCGTGACGGCAGACAGAACAGGTCGGCCTGGCGAATCCAGGGGAGGGGATTCGCAACGAATCCCCGCAAGATGACCTGTTCCTGCAAATGGGCCGCCTCGATTTGTTGCTGTAGTTCGTCGCGGGCAGGACCGTCCCCGAGAATGTCCACGCAGGTCGTCGGGCATTGGGGGTGCTGATCACGCAATTGACGGACCGCCTCGATCAGCAGGTCATTGCCTTTTTCCGGACTCAGGCGGCCTACCGCGGCGATTCGTACTGTCCCGGAAGAAGGCGGTCGGTCGACAGCAATCGGTTCTTGCGACTTTCGAAGGATTTCGTCCGTGTCGAACAGATTGGAGAGCGTCGTGAATGTGGAAATGGGAAGCCGGTAATAGTCGCCGGCAGTCTGGCGGAGCCCGTCGGAAACGACCGCAGTAACGTCGGCTGTGCGGTAGGCGTCGCGAAGCAGATGACGCTTCAGCCGGGCGAATCGTTCGACGGGATTGCGGAACTGCTGCCGGGGATCCCCCACAATCGTCGAGATACGCGGTGTCGGCCGAAATCGTGTCGCCCGTGCTGTGATGAGCGTCATGTGGTAAGTGCGGTCGTACACGAGGTCGATTTGACGCTCCTCGAACAATTTCGCCAGATCGCGGGCCTGCGATCGGAAGATCCTGCCGGGAATCCAATTCCGGCTGTGATGCACACGGGTTTGATAGCAATGCTGGACAACGTCGCTCGGTATCTGGTCCTGCAACGGGCCGTCGTTTGCAATCAGATACAGTTCCGGGGCATAGCGGCTGCGATCCACGTGCTGGAGTAATGTCAGAATCTGCCGTTCGCTTCCGCCGGCTTGCATCGATCCAATCGCAAACAAAACACGGATCAGGCGAGGCATAAAGTCAGTCAATTCATTCGGCCAGGCGGTCATTCCGACGGCCAACGGGGCTTAGTTCTGACGTTCCAGGAGAAGCAGCGAGGTGTCGTCGTGGCGACCCAGACCTCCGGTAAACTCGTGGGAATCACGCAGCAGTTGATTGAGCGTCTCTGCAATCGCTGTCTGAAGGTTCCGCTGCAGTGTCTCGGCGACTCCCGAACTTCCAAACTGCTGCGACTGATCGTTGGGAGCGTGGGCCTCGACCAGTCCGTCGGTGTAATACAGTAGTCTGGCCCGCGTCGGCAACTTCAAACGATGGCGGGTATAGCGGAACTTGGGATCGACTCCTAGCGGGAGTCCCATCTGGTTCGAATTGCCAATCTCTGAAAGTTCGTTCCGTTCGCGATCGAACAGCAGCGGTGCCGGATGTCCGGCGGACGTCCAGGTTAACTCGTTACGGTCGGTACGGAGGACGCTGTAAATCAGTGTGATCAGGCTTCCATCGTTCTTGTTGACACTTTGGTTACAGAAGTGGGTGTTGATCTGCTGAACGAACATCTCAGGTCGCTGGTACAACCGGGTCGCCATCATGTTCATCAGGGTATGCATCGTCATGATCGACATGCAGGCCCGCATGCCGTGACCGGCCGCATCCCCCATCAGGATAACGATGGTCCGCTTGTCCAGAGGGATGACTTCGTAGTAGTCCCCGCCAGCCAGATTGACCGGTTGCCCTCCCAGAACACGAATTTGTGCCGGTTCGTAGCGTCCTTCGATCAGGTAGCCGTCCGGGCAGAACAACTGTTGTGGAATGACCGATTCCTGAAAGCGGCGTACCGATTCGATTTCGGCCCGCATCAACTCAGCCGCTTTCTGCTCACGTTCGGCCTGATAGGCTTCAAGCGTACTTTCGAGCGTCGTCTGTAACAGGAAAACGAAGTCGCCGCCAAGGTCACGAATAACGTACGACCGCATCCCGCTGGAGATAAAGCTCGCCAGTTGCAACACGTGCTCGCTGTGACAGGCACCAATAACCGGACATTCCGGCAGTGCTTTGCGAATGCGCAAGAAAGTGGCGAGCCCCTGATCGGGGTCTCCAAATGAGGTTGCCAACAGGACGGCGTCCCAGTTGTTTGTCGTGTTGGCAAGGTGTTCGGTCAAAACCGAATCTTTCAGAACGACGACGGCTTCGTTCTCGGATGCCTGCAGATACAGCGAAATCAAGTCCGCTTCGGCTGCGTCATCCCAGACGATCAGAACACGCATGTAGTACCTCGGCTGGTAGAGATCCGAGAACGGAATTGTCACGAATGGGCCGGAACGCGGCGAACGAATACCGGTCAGCCAGAGAACGATGGCCGGTCAACGAACGGGATGAACGAGTTTTCTAGAACTGGCGTCCAGAGTCAGGATGGGGTTGCAAGAGTGGGGCGACGCGAGTCCCTGCGGCACGTGGCCGCTTCTCCGTGGTGAAAGTAGCAGTTAGACTTGGGCCGCCATTCGAAGTTTCCTAATCTCGCCACCGCTGCTTGTCCCGCACTGCAACAAGCCGAGAGGCGGTATGAATCACGAATTCGCAGGATTGTTGAGTTCCTTCCGGCGATGCCGCCAGTGGCCGTCTGGACCGCTGCGGATGTTCGTCTTACGAAGTGTCGACTCGATGGGAAGTGGTCGATGACTGGCGTGATTGATGCGCATCAACACTTTTGGGAGTTGGGGCGGTTCCACGACGATTGGTTGCGGATTCCCCCTCACCAGCCAATCTGCCGGACATACACTCCGGCCGATCTTCTACCGCATCTGCGGGCTGCTGGGATCGAGGGGTCGGTCTTCGTGCAGACACAGCACGATCTGGAGGAAAACCGATGGGCACTCGACCTGGCCCGACAATACCCATTTATTCGAGGGGTTGTCGGCTGGATCGATCTGGCCAGTCCCGAATGCGGCCGACAACTGGAGGAATTTCGGGACAACCCCCGATTCGTTGGAGTCCGTCATCTGACTCATGACGAACCGGATCCCGACTTCCTCATTCGTCCGGAGGTCCTGGCCGGTTTGCGCTGCCTGGAGCGGGCCGGTGTCCCGTTCGATCTGCTGCTCCGTCCCGTCCATTTGCGGCATGTCCCACGACTGGCGGGGGAGCTGCCAGACTTGAAGTTGGTCATCGATCATCTGGCCAAGCCCCGCATCCGGCAGGCAAGTCTGGTCGATTGGGAGCCGGGGATACGGGCGGCGGCGGGTTTCGAAAACGTCTTCTGCAAACTTTCTGGAATGGTGACAGAAGCGGACTGGGAAACATGGACTCCGGCGGATCTCGAACCCTACCTGGAGATCACCCTGGAGGCGTTCGGTCCCAAGCGGTGCATGTTCGGTTCGGACTGGCCGGTCTGCGAGTTGGCGGCCTGCTACGAAGACGTGTACGCGGCACTGGTGGAAAGCCTAACGAGTCTCAGCGCATCGGAGCAGCAGGCGATTCTGGGGGAGACGGCCCGCCGTTTCTACGCATTGGATTGATCTCGCTTGGACTTCGGTGGGCCTCCCGAAGGCGGTGTCGTCGCGGACTTCTTGTCAAAGTTCGCACGTATGATCAAAGTTCGCACGTATGATCACGGCCGACATGTCGTCGGCAATGAGCTCTTGTTGGCGAAATTCCCGGACGGCCTCGTAAATCGCGGAGAGAATCTGTCTGCCAGAACGGTGGCGGTGCTGGAGCACTGTTCTGATGACACGCTCGCTGCCGAAGAGGTCACGGTTGGCCCCAATGGATTCCTGAAAACCGTCCGTAACGACGAGCAGGATATCGCCGTTTGCGAGATGGACCGGCTGGGACGTGTTAACGCACTTCGCCGGCTCTAAACCCAGCGACATACCGGTGCTATCCAGTCGGCGAACCTCGCCCTCGTTCGGAAGCAGGTAGCCGCAATGTCCGGCAGCGGCGTAGGACAGCGTCCGCTCGGTGGGATTCAGCCGACCGAAAAACAGCGTGACGAAGCTGCCTGTGTCGAGATCGTCGCAGAGAAACCGATTGATGGTCGTCAGGACGTCTCCGGGTTTGTCAGTGAAGCTGCGTAGGGCTCTGAGATAGGCACGCAACTGCGTCATGATGAACGCTGCACCAAGCCCATGGCCGACAACATCGCCGAGTGCAAAGTCGAATTGGCCGTTCTGTGGGCTCAGAAAGTCCAGGTAATCGCCGGAAGTCTCGTCGGCCGAATACACGTGGCCGAAGACATCGAAACCGGAAATTCGTGGGGCTGGGTCCGGGAGCATCCTTCGCTGCATTTGTGCAGCTGCGTGCAGACTGACGGCCATGCGTCGATGGTCTGTAACATCGATGATGATGCCGACCGTTCCCATCAGATGCTGCTGTGCGTCACGGAGCGGCTCGATGCAGAGATCCAGTGTCATTCCATCATGCACGATTCTGACGGAACGGGACCGACGACCGGTCAACGCTGACCGGTGCGCAGCAATCACCTCGTCTGTTTGCCGGAGACCCCCGAATGCTTCGGCAATGTCTCGCCCGACCATTTCAGCCGGCAATTGCCCGGAAGGGAGCGGACGAACTCCGATCGCCGATGTCAGCTGCAGTTGGGTATCGGTGGTCCACAGTACGGCGGGAAGCTGTTCGGCCATCAGACGGAGTCGTTCTTCGTGGTTCCACCGCGTCGCCAGCAGACGACTCCGTTCGATTGCGTAGCGAATCGTTCGGTCCAGCAGTGGGCCGTCGATGCACTGTTTGACGAGGTAGTCTTGTGCACCGCTTTGGACGGCTGCTAAGGCCACCTCGTCGTCTTCGGTGCCCGTCAGTACGACGATCGGTAGCCGCGGGCATGCCGAGTGAAGTCGAACGCACGTCTCAACACCGCTGCTGTCGGGCAGTGTGAGATCGAGTAAGACGGCATCAAAGGTGGTCCGTGCGGCCTGGTCCAGACCAGAGGTCAGCGTCGTTGCGTGTGTGACCGTGTAACGGGCCGGGACTGCCTGGGAGAGCAAACCGCTGATTCGAGCGAACGCTGTCAGGCTGTCTTCGACGACCAGCAGCTGAAATTGAGATTGGGTAGACATGGCTGAGAGGTGCGCCGCAGAGTGGGCTCCGGCGTTGTCAGATGAGTTCACGGTGGCCCGGCGAGTGTGTCATGACTTAATCCCGATTCGACTTGCCGCAGCGTCATCACCATGCGAACCAGGTCCGCGGCCGATTCCGCAGACATCTTATTGAGAATGCTGGCCCGTTGGTTGCGGACCGTGTTGTGACTGGTGCCAAGGGTCATCGCGATGACTTTGACGGCTTTGACCTCAGCCAGCATGTCGAGAATCTGCCGCTCGCGCTCGGTGAGCGCATCAATCGATTCACGAATGGAGCGATCTTCCGCTTCGGCGATTTCTCGGCTGCGGTCGGCCGTCATGGCTGTACTGATGTGTTCCAGCAGTGTCTTGTCGTCGATTGGCTTTTCGGCGAAGTGGATCGCGCCCGATTTGAGCGCGCTGACGGCCATGGGCACGTCACCGTGCGCCGTCAGGAAAATCGTCGGCAACTTGCAACCCTTAGTTGTCAGATGCCGATGGAGTGCCAAACCGTCCATTCCCGGCATTCGGACGTCCAGCAGCAGGCAGCCGTAGCAGGGGGGCGAATACTGTTCGAGAAACGCTTCCGCACTCGCGAACGTTTGAAACTGGTATCCAGCCGCATCCAGCAGCAAACCGATTGCCCGACGGACGGATGCATCATCGTCAACGACGAAAACCGTACTCGGATTAGAATTGCTCGTTTCACTGGTACTCATCATGACACTAATCGATGACGATTTGGAAATGCATTCGACGGCATCTTCGCGTGCGAGCCAACGGGCAAGACGTCGTTTGAGTGGGCCAGTGTCTTGCCATGCGGATGTGGATGAGAACCATTGATGCAGGTGGCAACTCTGATTCCCACAAAACCATCCAATCCGGAATGCATTCCCCAGGCAACGATTCCTAAGACCATTTATCGAATAGAGAAGAAGCACGCCCGAGACAGGCTCTGCAGTGTCGCTCGGAGAAGCTTGAACGGGATATTATGTGCGTGAAACGAACCGCTGCCAAGCCCACTGGTCATTCATTGAGGCTGAATGCACTCAGAAACTTACGGGTTGGCTTGGTTCGGGAGTCCGCCCATCGCCCACGGATTCGCCTCGTCCGGCCTCAACGGAAGACGGAAACTTGCGCACAGGCCGCCCGATGGTTGGGCATGAATCGTGAGTGTTCCCTGGTGGGATTCGATAATCGAGCGGCTGATGGGAAGTCCCATTCCAAGGCCTCGCTCTTTCTGAGTGAAGAACGGTTCGAAGAACTTGGCCACATCCTCGTCGGGAATCCGTGGCCCAGTGTCCGAAACTGTGACTTGTACGGCGTCATCATCTATTCTCGTGCTGACCTGAACAATGCGGACGTCGGAGTTCGTTTGCAGAATCGCGTCGAACGCATTTCGCACGAGATTTAGGACCACCTGCTGGGTTTGAACTCGATCCACGGGAACTTCCGGAAGGTCGGGTTGAAGGTCCAGCTTCAGTTGGATCTTCTGAACGTGTGCTTCCGTCTCGACCATCGAGCAGATCTCGCGGATCGCATCGTTGAGGTCGGTTGGCAGTCGCTCGGCAGCATGCTTCTTCACCAGCCTTCGTAACCGTCGAATGATTTCGCCCGCTCGGAGCGATTCTGCTGCCGCGTCCTCCAGCACCTTGCACAACGTGTCGCGGTCTTTCTCCAGCTTCCACTGGCCGCCATTGAGGTTCAGAATGCAACTGCGGATGTAGGCCACAATCGCCATCAGGGGTTGATTGAGTTCGTGCGCCAGGCCGGACGCCATCTCGCCCATGGTGTTCAGCCGTGAGAGATGTGCCAAGTCCTGTTGAGTCTGCCGAGCCCGCTCTTCGATCGCCAATCGCTCGGAAATGTCGACGAACGCCGTCACGGCGAGGCGTACGTTTCCGCTGCTATCGAGCACGGGCGAACCCCATGCCTGCAACGGAATCCGCCGATTGTTGCGCTCGACGACCATGTCGGCGATCGACGACTTCTCTCCCTGCAGGGCTCGCATCACCGGCGTGCGAGACGCATGGTAAATCTGATCGGTTCCGGATTGGAACCCGCGAAAAACACCCGCCAGGTCTTCCAGCGACTTTGTCTGAAGAATCTCGGGGCCGAACAGTTCAACCGCCAATTCATTGGCGAAATACGGAGTCCCATCGACATGCGCGACGAAGACTCCGACCGGCATGGCTTCGACAAATTGCTTTAGCAACCGTTCACTGTCTCGGACGGCTCGTTCGGCCTGGACCCGGACCTGGACATCGTGGGCCAGTTCGCGGTTGTGCTGGGTCAACTCGTCCGTTCGCTAGCAGGGACGTT
>CALJUK010001083.1 GCA_937975745.1 uncultured Planctomycetaceae bacterium
CAACCACACCCACGGCAGCGGAAAAAGTGCGATCAACACGAATACAGCGAACTTGATGCAGCTGTCGACCCGCAGATTGCCGACGCCGGTCACTCGCCGTTGTTGCAGATTCACTTCCCAGTCACCGCCCGTTCCGTCGTTCAGCGTCAGCAATCCTCGCCATCCGTCGGCATCGATACCGTGTCCGATCCAGTGAATGGATCCATCGGCAAACAGGACGTATCGACCGTCGAAGCACTCAGTGAAAGCGTATACGTGTGAGTGCCCCATAGCAGCCTGCGCATTGAGCGAGGATAGCGTTGCCAGTCCCTCTTCAAGCTCCAGATCGCGTGGCGAGGTCCACGGAATATCGGCGTCGCACTCGACGATCAGCACCGTATTTGCTGTGCCGTCCTTGAAGTCTGCGATATGGGACGAATCAACTCCGGGCCAAGCCGTTCCTTCGCCGACCACCGCGACGTAATGTGTCGAAGTCTCGTGCGCCACCTGTCGCTCCGTTGACGAGGGACACGCGAACAAATCCGGCATCTCGTCCAATAGAACCAGATTCTGCGGACTGTCCCACGGCTGATTCAGGTCGAATTGTGCGTGGAGAGTCGACTCGTCGATGTACGGAAGGATGAGAACTCGCCAACTGAGCAGCCTTCGTCCGGACGCGTCAACGGTATATGCAGGTGGGAATGCTTCGAAAGTGTCATGGTAGTTTTGTAGCGCGAGTTCAATCTGGCGGACATTGCTCTTGTATTGAGTTCTGCTCGCGGCTTCAGGTGCACCCGCGAGCATCGGCCAGAAGAGCATTGCCGGCAGGCAACAGGCGAGTGTCGGAATGCCGAACACCATGAAAAGTGCGCGCGGCCTATCACTGCTGTGAAAAACGTATGACCAGGCGACGATGAGTAGCAGACTCGGAAGTGCGGCAGCCGGCGCCAACAACGTCATCGCCGCACCGAGGAGCAGGACACCGTACAGCAGGTGCCTGACTGCCTGCAGCATCGTCATTCTGTGGCGTCGCAATTCAGCATATCGATCGACCATTCAATGGATTGACGTACTCACAGAGCCGAAACGGTAGACGAGCATTGCCAGACGATCGCCCGTTTCGGCAGGCCTGCGGCGACACGCCTCGCGTCAGATGCTGTTGGGATTCGCTCCCATAAACCCCACTTTGACACCGTGCTCTTGCAGATACGCCGTCGCCTTCTGATTGACGACCAGCAGCGTGATCAGCGAAATGCAGGGGACAAACATCAACAGCGCACAGAGGATGGCCGGTCCGGTGTCGTATAACTCGCGCGCCAGCATGAAGATCGAGGAAACTGCGATCACCAACACCACCAATGTCAGCGTCAGGAGCAGCAACGTGACGCCCAGCCCCGGTTCTTGCATGGCCATCCAGACGATATTCATCGTGATGTTCGCCAGGAGCGCGAAAATGACCGCCCGCTGCCACTTCGCGACGGCTCGCAAACTGTCTAACTCGGACGATCGCGCGGCGGACTCGTTAACCTCGAAATCAGGGTCCATTGCCTCGTTCATGCCTCACACCCTTGTGGAGTGAATCAAGATCGGAGCCACCGGGCAGGCATCAGAAGACTGCAGGTCAGCGATTGTACACTCGCGAAGCACGCCTTCGCAAATTCACGGCAGACACGCTGCCCTCGGTGCCTTCCCCTGCTGCATGACTCACGCTGGGCCATTCAACCCCGGCGGTCCCGCCTCGCGCCACGGCGTCTCCTGCCCGAACCACACCTCCAGCGTCGTGTATTCCAGGTACTCGACTACCGCGCCGTCCTTGTGGATGAACGCAACCCTCCCGAAGTCGGCCGGCTCGAACGGTCCGAGGATCAACTCCTCGCCTGCGAGCAGCGCATCGAGATCGTCGACCCGGTACGCCACGTGCGGGAGATGCCACAGCTTCCAGAGCCCGACGTCTGATGCATCAATCTCGGGCGGCTCGGCCGCACGGAGGTATTCGATGCGGGCCGGATGCACGCGCGGGTTGGTGACCCAGACCTTGCTGTCGGGCACCCATGATTCGCCGGGCTGCGGTTCGTCGGTCCAGATGCCGATGTGGTCGAATTGTTTCATGAGGATAATTCGGGCGTCGGTTTGTTGTCGGGAGCGACGGCAGGCTTATACCTGCCACTCGCCATGTGTTTGGTCCGCCGGGACGCAGCGGTTGGCGGCCCAGTGGCGGAGTTCGGCCACCTTCTCCGCGTTC
>CALJUK010001084.1 GCA_937975745.1 uncultured Planctomycetaceae bacterium
TTCAACCTCGGTTTCATCACCACGGGTCTGTGTGGTTACAACTCGTATCTGATCGATCTGCGGCAGGCCGAGCTAATCGGCCCCTCAATCAAACTGCTCAACGATTTGGAGCTGTCTCCGGACCAGCGTGTGCTGTGCGTCGGCGAAGCAGCGGTCTTTGACGCCCGTTTCCAACCGGTCTACAACACGGTTTTTGACGAGTCGATCTGCCAGGCGTGGTTCAGCGAGATGCCCGACGGCTTTACCGATAAGTCGACTCCGCTCAAAGCCCCGTCTGTCATCCACGAGAAACTGCGGCAGGAAGGAATCTCCTACGTGTATGTCAACTGGAGCGAGGTCCTCCGGTATCGGGAGACATACGGTTATACCGACTTCGCCCATCCGGACATTTTTGAGGTGCTACAACAGACAGGAGTTCTCGGCCCGAATCTTGCCAAGAATCCCGGCTTCGTTCCCTGGGACAGTCTTTCTGAAGCGTCGCAACAGGAAGTCGAGCGGTGGGCACCGTCGCTCCAGACAGACTACGCCGGACAGCAGGCTTACATTTCGTCACAAATCTTCCCTGTCCTCCCGTAATTCATTCCCAGAACACAACTTCCAAAAACGCGTCCCGCTCCAGCAGGCCGGCAGATTGAGTCCTTCGTCCTAGTCAAATCACCCAAACACCCAGAGGCCCATTGACAGGCCGCAATCTCCCATCCGACAATGCCGATAGGAAGACATGGGAACATTGTGGCGACGACATGCGGCTGCCTAGCCGCGACGTCCAAATGTCGTCTGTCAAACGACTTGTCTACCAGTCCACTTAGAACCGGCGTGACACAGTCTCGGGAAACGTGACGTGTGTCGTTCAACAGACCGGTCCCGCCTGGAAGCGAGAGAAACCAATGACGTCCAAAAGAGCGACTTGTCCGGGGCCAGTATCTCGTCGTGACTTTCTGACGTGGGGCACTCTGGGCGTTGGTGGACTGAGCCTGTCCGATGTCTTCCGCGCGCGTGCCGCTCAGGGGGCGCAAACCGTCGCACCGGATACGTCCGTGATTTTCATCTGGCTGCCGGGTGGCCCGCCCCACATGGAAACGTACGACATGAAGCCGGATGCACCGTCGGATTACCGCGGTATCTTTCGGCCCATCCCAACCAATGTGCCCGGTATTGATGTCTGCGAGCATCTGCCGTTGCACGCCAAGTGCGCCGACAAGTACACACTGACTCGCTCGGTGGCGCACGAGTTCGCCGATCATGGCGGCGGACACAAGCGATTCCTCACCGGCCGTCACCCGGCGACGCCAACCGGTTTCGTCAACGATGCTCCCGCTGTGGGGTCGGTCGTCGCGAAGATGCGCGAGCACATTGACATCGGCATTCCAAACTATATTTCCGGGGCCAATCCCGGCCGAGATGGAGTCGACGTTTACAGCTTCGGCGCTGCATACCTTGGCCCGTCATACGTGCCGTTCAGCGTTCCCGGCGATCCCAGTGCGGAAAACTTTGAAGTCCGCAATCTGGCACTCTCGCAACAGGTTTCGGACCGTTTAGGCGATCGATTGCGGTTGCAAAAGGGGTTCGACAATCTGCGGGCAGAGATCGACTCTTCCGGACTCATGTCGGCAATGGACACGTTCAACCAACAGGCCGTGAATCTGCTGACCAGCCACGCTGCCCGCGAAGCGTTTGACCTGACGAAAGAACCCCAGGAACTCCGCGACCGTTACGGCCGCCACGCTTGGGGTCAACGTGCCCTGCTGGCTCGCCGCTTGGTTGAGGCGGGCAGCAGTTTTGTGACCATGGTGATGGAGAACCCCTATCAGTCGGGTATCCCACACTTGAAGCAGGGTGTCTACAACTGGGACTCACACGCCGTCAACTGTCACCTTTTCGATGATGCTTTGCAGCGTCTTCCCATTTACGATCAGGCGGTGACGGCGCTCGTCGAAGACCTGCACGATCGCGGCCTGACGAAAAAGGTGATGCTCATCGTCACCGGAGAGTTCGGCCGCACGCCGCGGATTTCCGTCTCCAAGGGAAGCCAGACCGGCGTCGATCAGCCCGGTCGCGATCACTGGCCGTCCTCGATGTCGATGCTTGTCGCGGGCGGTGGTATGCAGCACGGTCAGGTGGTCGGCTCGACCAACTCCAAGGGGGAATACCCGCAGTCGCGGCCTCTCACGCCCAACGACCTGTGGGCGACCGTTTACCGCCATTTGGGTATCGATCCACTGCATTCATTTCCGGATCACAGCGGTCGGCCAATGCCGATCCTGCCTTACGGCGATCCGATTGCAGAACTGCTGTAAGAGCACTGTCCTGAGCGATCGACTGGTTCCACCCGCGCAGCGCCTCTTCAGGTCAAAGCCTTGTGAGGTCCGGTCGCTGCATGAATCCCTGCCCGCGCAAGATTCCTGCCCGCACAACCGGTGCAATCTGCGCACTCGTCGCAGTTTGAGCGTGCGAAGCTTTCCATGCGGAAACCGACCTCGCTGACAAATCGCAGTTGCGATCACTCGACTCAAGTGACAGAATCGGCAGGACACCTCATTCTTGCCCTTCCAAGTGTCTCTTGCAGGCCGCCGTTTATGTCTCGTCCAGAAGCGTGTCTGATCCAACCATCGAATCGACTGTTCCTGGTGTTTCTGGCTGCGGCCCTGTTCGCGTTGACTGCGGTGCTACAAGCCGCTGACACCGTCGTCGACTCGGTTGTCGACACCGACGACAAGACACCTCCCAGGCAGCTCGCGGACTATGTGGCTCGCCCGGAACCGGAATTTGGGTGGAAGTACGTCGGCAAACAGACAACTGAGCGTGGCGAAATCCATCAGCTGACGTTGGTTTCGCAGACCTGGCAGAACATCCGCTGGGAACACGATTTCATTGTTTGCCGGCCTCCGAAGATCGACTATCCGTCTCACATGCTGTTGTTCGTCACAGGCGGTCGAAACGGCAGGCCGCCCAAAGGCCTGGAAGTGGAAATCGGCCTGGCCTTGGCGCAGTACTGCGGGGCGCCTGTCGCGTTACTGTTTCAGGTCCCCAATCAACCCTTGATGGGAAACCGCGTCGAAGACGACCTGATCACCGAGACCTGGCTGAAGTATCTGGAACCAGGTGAAGCCACCTGGCAGTTGATGTTCCCCATGCTCAAGACTACAGTAACGGAGCTGCC
>CALJUK010001085.1 GCA_937975745.1 uncultured Planctomycetaceae bacterium
ACTGCCCGGACCGCAGGGAAGTTCAATCTCGCGACGCGTTTGGGTGTCCGAGTCTATTCGCGGGCCTTTGTAGGTCAGTTAGTTGTCTTCCCCGACACTGCGAATGCGAAAGGCCTCGTCCGTTTGCGAGAAGTCGCGGGCCGGATGTTTCAGATACGTGTCGCACTGTGTGATGGCCACGCCGACAACAGCCCCCAGTTCGACAAGCTGGTGAAGCACAGCCGCTGAGTCGGACAGCGGGAATTTCATTTCGACTTCGTACATGGCTTCGATTCGTTGCAGTCGGCTGACGGCCTTGTCAATTCGGGGATTGCTCGATCATCCGGCAGAGCTGGCCGAGCCGAACCCAGGTATACAGACCCGAGGCATGCTGGTCGCTCCAGACGATGCGGAGTGCATAGTTGCCGGTGAGGCTCATACTGACGGGGCGAATGTCGTCGGGAATCGTCGTCACGTCGAGAATTCTCTTGCCAGTGAATTCGTCGATGCACGATGCGCACGGGCATTGTTCGCGAAGCATTCGAAAGGGCAGGGCGCACAGGTCGGTCGGATTGTCCGACCACTGTAGTTCAAGAACATGCCGTGTACTGTCGGAGCGGATATGTTGCGGTGGCTGTTCACCCATGACGAGCGTCCGTCAATCTGACCGGGTTGTGGAAAACGGGCGACTGTTCCGGTCAGTCGCGCCAAGGGTGTTTGATCTGTTCCCAGTATTTGTCAAACTCGAAGTGCGGGCTATTGTCGAGATCATGACAACGGAAACAGAGCTGGTTGCGGGCCGTCTCCAAGCTGACGTGCGTCTGTTGCATCGCTTCGTCGAGTTTGTCCGCTTCGACCAGTTCGATGTGCTTGCTGCCCGGTCCGTGGCAGTTTTCGCACTGCTGTCCCTGCAGCATTCGGCCCAGCTCCCGTTCGGCTTCGTTCCGGGCGAACTCTTCATTGACGAAACCGCCGTAGTAGCGGAGCACGTCCTGGGGAAGCCAGCCGGTGACGTGGCAGGCCAGACATTCGGGATCAAAAATCCGCGAAATGCCGTAGTCTTTGGCCCCTTCGCGTGCATGCTTGAGGCTTTCGAAAGCGTGGGCGTGCTTGGTTTCAAGCCACTTTTCGTAGGCTTTGGTGTGACACTCGCCGCACTTCTCGGCACCGACATAGGTGGCACCACTGGGATGCTTCAGAGCATGCTCCAGATGTTCGACGGCCACGATGCGCTCGTCCTTGAGGCGTTCCTGGTAGAACCGCATGTGTTCGATCATCGCGAGCGAGTCGTCGAAGCGATTCTCGTCAAGACTGACCAGTTCGAACCGCAACCGCTTTTGGTGATCTTCGGCCTGTGGATAGATGCCGACGACGCCGGCATACTGCCCCTTCTGGCCGACCTTCACAATCATCGTCTTACCGTCGTACTCTGGCTCGCCATCCGGGTCTTCGGGGCCAACCGCGCTCATAATCAGATCGAACTGCGGAAACTTTTCCGCCAACTCGCGGCTGGTTTCCAAATTGGAGTACGACAGCAGAACCAGCAGGTCGGGCTGGCCGGCTTGCAGATCGACAATCGCCTGGGGCAGGACTTCCGCCGGGTCCTTCACTTCCACGCCGTCTGCTGTCCCTTGCTCGGTTGCCTTCTTGGCCTCAGCGAGCGAGAGGACAGACGTCACACCAATCTTCAAACCACCCACGTGGACTACTTTGGCCGCCAGTCGGCCGAGATCGGGCGCCTGGTAGAAGATGACGTTGGCCGACACAAACGACGGCGTGACGTCAGGCTGTTCGGGGCTGGGATTTTGCAGTTGCAGGAATGTGTCCGGGCCGAACCGCAATTCTTCTGGTCCCAGACCGACGGCAGAGTACCGCATGTCCTGCAGGGCCGTCAGCATGGTTTCGAACTTGATTCGGCTTTGCAGACGGTTCCGTTTGACTGTCCCACCGAGCTCGAATCCGGTCACTGGCCAGTCCCGCGTTTGCAGCTTCGCCACTAGATCGCCCCGCCGCGACATTCCCCCCAGCTGTCCGCCGGTGCAGCCGCACGGCTCGATGTAGCCATGCTGTTCTCCGGTCAGCAGAATCGCCGCGGCCGGTTTTTTCCAGCCGTCGAACAAGGGCTTTGTGGAAACCGACGTCGTCTTGTGTGAGGCGTCAGGCTCGGCGCCCGACTTGCTGTCTGCCGGCTTGACTGTTCCTGTGACCGAGGCGGGCGGTTTGTTTGATGTGTCGGCCATTGCCGCGGAGGAAGTCGGTTCCTCAGCAGACGGCAGATCGGACTCGGCCCGGTCTTCGTCAGAAGCAACGGGCGAGTGGACCGAGCCGGTCGGCCTCGACCCGGTTGCGTGCATTGTGGATTTCAGGCACCCGGTCAGGAGTGTTCCTGCTGCGACCAGGCACGCCAGCCAACCGACCGAAAGCCATCGAGACATGGGCACTCCTTTGAAATCGTCCCACACCGGGTGAGAAGCGTCACTCTCCAATTGGACGCTGTTTTGTTCCTTCCCAGTCGGCGCGAGCCATCTGGATCAGAAAACGGAAGACTGGCAGGACAATGGGTCACTGCGAAACGAAGGTCACGGTCAGATCGATCTCTTCGACTTCGGGATGATTGGACTTCAGCAGCAAACGCCCCTTGTTCTCCAGATTGCGAACCATGGGAGGGGCACCGGGCGGCATTTCCAGAATCAATTCGTAGCGGGCTCGGCCTTCGCCAAGAGCCTGCGGTTCGCTGAGGGAAACCTTCAACTGTTCCGGGTCGACGATAACGGGCTCGATGGTCAAGGTTTCCGGGAAGTCGGAAACGAACAGCTGCAGTTTGCCGACTTTCCCTTCGGACGCCTGAAATCGCTGTAGCGACAATCGCATGCTGTCCGCATCGATGCTGACACCAACCGCCGGAACGACGCGGATCGGGCCGCTGCGTGCCCCTTCGACAAAGGCCGGGAAAGTGGAGCCGACCGCCCCTTCCTTTTCCTGATTGATCGTCGTGTTGATCGTGAAATCGTGGCGGAACATGCCGATTTTGTTCGACGGGGCGATGATGGCTTTGATCGAGTAGCCGACTTTCGAACCGAGCTCTTTCAGTTCTTCGTCGGTCAGGGGGCGTTGTTCAAACGTGAGGCCTTCGGCTTTCGTTTCCAGACCGAGAATCTGGAATTCGTCCAGGACAGGCGATGAGATCGAGCCGGTGAATTCGGCGGGCTGTTCGTTGGAGACGAATCCTAGTTGCCAGTTCTGGCCGGGGAAGAGCTTGACCTGGTTGACGACCCGGCCGACGACCGCCAGGAAGAATTCTTTTTGCTCGGGGTCGTTTGTGAAAATGGTGGCCCCTTTGCGGAAGCTGTCCGTGGGAGCGGTGGGCTTCCACTTCAGTTCGATCGACGCCTCGCCACCGGGAGGAATCTCGTTGGCTGCCAATTCGCTCAATGTGCATTGGCAGGTGGTTCCCCCCTTAGCCAGTTTGAGCGGCGCTTCCCCCTCGTTCCGGATGACAAATGCGTGGGTCTTTTCGTCGCCGAATGCCATCGCGTCGAAGTCGAACTCCAGACCATCCGGAATCACGACTTTGGGGTAGGGGCCAGTCGAACTGATCTCCGGCCGGTCTTCTTCCTTCGCGCCCTCGGGGGCGAATTCGTCTGGCGGGGGAGATTTAATCTGCACCGGTTGCGGACCGGTTTCCGGCGCCGGCCGACCAATCCAGACAACAATTGACAATGCAAGCACTGCGAACGCGATCGTCAGCAGTGTCGATCCAAGTTTCATTGGTGTCTCTCCGAAGTCATTTCGAGCGGCCCCGTTCGGCAGTCAGTTGAATACCGCGATTCAGCCCGGGACGCTTTCACAACAAGACCAGCAGGACAAGAAAATTAGAACGGAATCGTTCTCGACAATGGTGTGGCGGGCCAGCCAATGAAACGGGCTTCCCCGCAGACTCTTACGCACGGACTGCCCGTCCGGTGGGAAAACGCCAACAGATTTCGGGAACAGGCAGCAAGATGGCTGTGCTCAACATCTTGGGGAAATCGAGCAAGATGCACCCCATCATCCATTCTAATGGCCCGCCGGGGGGATTCAATTCCTTCAGGGGGTCTCTTTTGCTGGCGAGAGAATCTTCTCAAGACGTTCGAGAGTGGGAGCTTCGAGCCATTTATCGGAATGACCTTCCTCGCGATTGATCCGATCGAGTGCGATGGCTTGGGAGGCGGTCTCCGCCGCCTGTTGCGATTTGCCGACAGTGGCCTGCACGATGGCCAAATCAGACTGCAACGCTGCCGACGCCGGATACCGCTTCACCGCCTGGCTCATCGCCTCTTCGGCGGAGATGCCATCCTCCACCTTTTCGTACCGGCGGTAGCGGTCCGCATACCACATGGCGAGTGTGCGGTGGCCCCACGGAGACTGCGGATCGAGCGAATTCGCCTGTCGCTGGTACTCGACCGCTTCGTCGAACCGGGCCGCTTCCTTCACCGGATTGAACTGCCAGTGGCGGATCGCGACTTGGGCCAGTCGGCTGGGAGGCTCGGGCGAGAGACTGTCGGTCGCGGCGGCTTGCCGATACAGGCTTTCTGCTGTCGGGCTCAGAACGTACTCCATCACCGCTGCATCGCCCGCCCGAACCAGTGCCTGCGTCTGGATGACCGGGGCTGTCGCTGTCAGCAGGCAGAGAACGAATGACAGCAACATCACCGCTGTGATCGCTTTCCCGGCCCAGAGACCTGGCTGAAGTCGTTTCATGAAATTCGTGGATTCACTTGCCGTGGCGGACTGGCTGACGGCCCAGAAGAACAGTAGGGTGAGGCTGATCGCGGGCATCTCAATTCCACCGGCGCCGAGCAGATGGATCAGTAGGGCGATACCGGCCAGGGCGGACAACCCAATGGGAGTTCGCGGTGACAACTCAGGACCGGTCACCGTCAGAAGCCAGTAAATCGCCCCCGCGACAAAAGCCAGTGGAATCAGGCGAAGATCGACAGTCGCTTCCAAGGCGAGGCTGACAAATATGGTCACGCCCCATGCGATGGCCAGCCCACCGAATCCGATATTCGAGTGGGTGGTCTTGTTGTCGCTGGACCCTGTCTGATCGGAGTCGTCCGACTTCCACGAGAGAAGAAGCGCCCGGCCGAGTCCCGCCGAGACGGCCATCATCCCGAGCAGAGCGAGCAGGCCGCCGTTCG